>NZ_JBFTZN010000119.1:0-16168 GCF_056406775.1 Allobosea sp. P1_A7 | reverse complement strand
CGGTCCCAAGCTCATGGGCATCAACCTTCGCGAGATCGCGGCACAGCGCGCCGACAAGGCCGGACCGGGCAGCGATGCCGAAGGCGTCACCTCGGCCGCCCGCCTGTTCGACGTTCGCGCCTATCGCGTCGAAAACCCGGTTCTGACCAACAAGACGATCACCGAGATCGAAGCCCTCATCAAGGAGACCCGTGCCTTCATCCTGCGCGTTCGCAGCGGGGTGGTGCTGTTCGGCCACGCTTCGGATCGCAGGATCCAGGCGGGCGACATCATTGCCATCATGGCAAGACACGAAGTTCACGCCGCCCGCGGCGACCTCATCGGACCTGAAGTGAGCGATCCCGAGCTGCTCGACATTCCGCTCGAGGCGCTCAACGTCATCGTGACGTCCCGCAGCATCGACGAGAAATCGCTGGGGGAACTGGCCCAGGCCGAATTCGCGCGTGGCGTCTTCCTGTCCAAGCTGACACGCTCAGGCATCGAGATGCCGATCGAGCCGACGACACGCGTCAATCGTGGCGACGTCATGTCGCTGGTCGGGCCGCTGCCGGAAGTCGAGCGGGCCGCGACCGAGCTCGGCTACCCCGACCGCCGCACCTCGGCAACCGACATGGTCTTCGTCGGCTTCGGGATCTTYCTGGGCGGMTTGTTCGGTYTGCTGACWCTGGTCGTCTGGGGKGTGCCRCTGACMCTGACCGCSAGCGGCGGCGCSCTCTTCATGGGGCTCGTCTTCGGCTGGCTCCGCTCCGTCTACCCCTTCTACGGCCGCATTCCCGAGCCGGCGATCTGGATCTTCGATACGGTCGGGCTTTGCATGTTCATCGGCATCGTCGGGCTCGGCGCCGGACCGAGCTTCGTCTCGGGCCTGAAGGCGACCGGCATCAGCCTGATCTTGGTCGGCCTCGTCTCCGCGCTGCTGCCGCATGTCGTCGGCATTCTGTTCGGGCGTTACGTCCTGAAGATGGATCCGCTGATCGTGCTTGGTGCCTGCGCCGGGGCTGGCACCATCACAGCCGCCCTCCGGGCCATCCAGGACGAGGCCCAGAGCAGCATTCCGGCGCTGGGCTACACGGTACCCTATGCCATCGGGAACATCCTGCTCACGGCCTGGGGGCCAATCCTCATCGGCATCATGTCGCGTTAGGAGTCGCTGGCGCTGGTAGCGCCGTGCTGCCTGCGGTGGCTGGGTCAAATCGAAATTGATTTGAGCTTCGACCTCGCTCAACCAGGGACGAGTTTCAAAATGCCCAGTGCGGCAAAAGACGTGCTGTCGAAGGGTCCCTTCTTATCGCACCATCCGGACGCCGCGATAGGTGGCAAAGTACCTGCCGAATTGGTGGGGCGTCGGCGCACACGAGACCGCCAGGACATATGGGAAGAATGGCGCTGGACGACTTGCGGATTGAGCGCTTATCGCCTCGAGAATCGAACCCGGATCGGGACGCACCGTACGCGACCTGCTGGGCGCCCGGGAGTGGCGCATCCGAGCTTTGCCGCCTGGAGGCGAAGCAGCCGAAAGCAACGCGCAGCGGCGCAAAACGAGATGCCGACCCCGACCAGCAGCGGGATCCAGCAGGCTGGAACAGGACCAGTCTGAGTGTGGCAGTATTGTCATAAATAGGAATTCCGGTAGAGGCGCGCCTATGCAGACATTCATCAACTCCTTTCTGCTAGTGCTTGCCGCGATCTTCCCTGTGGTGAATCCTCCGGGGACGGCGCTTGTCTTTATCGGGCTTACGAGTGGACTGACACCCAACGTTCGGCGCGCACTGGCGCGGCGGGTCGCATTCAACTCCCTGCTCGTCCTAGTGGGTTCCTTTCTGCTTGGAGCCTTAATCCTGCAGTTTTATGGTATATCCATACCGGTCTTGCGCGTCGCGGGCGGTTTCATCGTCGCGGTATCCGGTTGGAAGCTTCTCAACAAAGGAAGCCGCACGGAAATCGAGGCCACACCCAACTCTGCGCATCTAGGAGATCCGCTCAGCCTGGCGTTCTATCCGTTGACGCTGCCCCTCACCACTGGCCCGGGCACGATCGCGGTGATGATCAGTCTCGGCCTCTCGCGGGGCGCTCAGCGACCGGCCGACGAGCTGTTGTTCATATTTGCCAGTCTTGCCGCTGTCGCGGTGATCGCCTTCGCAATAGGAATCTGCTTCTCATACGCGCATCGAATGCAAAGGTTTCTCGGTCCAGGTGGAACCGACATTGCCGTACGTTTAACCGCATTCATCCTCTTCACCCTCGGCATGCAGATCATATGGTCCGGAGCGAATGAGTTACTCATCTCGGTCCTGCATCCTGGCTCAATTCCGGCCGCCCCGAAGCCACTGGGCTGAGCGCACCGGTCCGCGTGCGAGCACTAGCCCTTCGTCAGGACGACGACCGTTCGTGAAATTACCGCCTCCAATAGCCGGATTTCCGCGCGCCAATGTGGTGATCCGAATCCTTCCGGGAAAGAGCGCCGACATTCGCGCCCCTTTTCCTGCCGGGCCAGATGTTGCGGGGCGATGCTTGAGGACATGAGTTCGGGTTGATAGTGAAGAGGCGCTGCGAGCCTCTCACGGCAGTTCCGTTTTTTTCACCAGGTGGGGGCCGCAGTTTGCCATGCGCGACCTAATCTCCACGCCATCGGTAAAGCTCTATCTCCGCGAGGCGCGTGAGGTGCGGCGGCTGACGAAAGCACTGGCCTTTGCCGCCGAGGCCCATCGGAACCATCGTCGCAAGGGGGCGAGCCAGGAGCCCTATATCAACCACCTGATCGAAGTGGTCGATCTCGTCGCGTCGGTCGAAAGCAGCGATATGGACGTTCTTATCGCGGCGGTGCTCCATGATGTGCTGGAGGACACCCAGACTGGCCATGACGAGTTGGCTGCAGCGTTCGGGGACCGTGCCGCACATATCGTCCAAGAGAATTCCGATGACATGACCTTGCCCAAGTCGGAGCGGCGCCGCGCTCGGCTCGAAGGCATTGGCAAGAAATCGCGCGAGGCAAGGCTGGTCAAGTTCGCGGACATCATCTCGAACCTGCGCGCCATCGCCGTCTCGCCGCCGGCCGGCTGGTCGAACGATCGCAGGCTTGGATACCTGAACGCCTGCCGCAATCTCGTGGATGCCGGACGCGGTTCGAACGCTGAGATCGAACGCATCTTCGACGACACCGCAAAAGCAGTGGAGCAGACAATCAGAGCCGAAGGGCTCGGCGATCTGGATGATGGTGCGTCAGCACGGAACGAGCTCGAGGCTGCCATCGGCCAGGCTGTGTACCTCGTCTATGTGCCGAACACCAAGTGCCGCACCCTGGGAGAAGCAGACATCGACCTGCTCTGTGAAATGATCGCCCGAACGTTCCCGTCTGCCACTGTGCAGACAGCCGAAGGCATTCATGAGCACCGGCGCAGATCGATGCTTATCGGCAGGATCCGGACAGATAGCGGCGACGCGATCGTCGCTCTTGCCCAGCGCCTGTGCCTCGCCTTTGACGAGCCCTTTGTCGGCGTCGAGGTCGATGGGCGCTACATTCGTATCTATGGCGATGACACCGACTAGGCCGTCCGGATTTCAGTCGACGCGAGACTCGCTGGACKGAAATTCAAGCTGGTCCGGATCGATCTTGCCGAAGCGGATCAGTTCCTTTCGGGCATCGACGAAAAGAGGAAAATCGCCGTGTTGAAGCGAGATTTTCATCTTCACGTGGCCATCACGGCTCGAAAGGCCGGGTAAGGGCGCGGCGATCCGGCGATGATCGGTCGAGGGACATCCTTGGGCTTTCGGATGGCAGTGAAGGCGCAGCGTACAACGTTGCTACGCCGCGCACCGACAGGCAATCGTGCCGCCGTATCTGTCCCCCGCCTCAAATCCACGAACCATCATCGCTCGGTTCACGCCGTGTACTGCGGCAATATCCACCAAGCGGCAGAGTGTGGCCGGCGCCAGCGGCAGCGAAGCGGATCATCAGGGCGATCGATTGATGGCCATTGGATCGCGGATCAGCGATGCATGTAGACCGTGGTCTGCTCCGACTTCGTCTGGCCATGCATCATCCCGTGCGTGCCAGATGGCCTGCGCCCACTAGGCCGGCGGAGTGACGTAGCCGCGCTCGGCCATGCAGCCGAGATAGATCGACTTAACGGCCTCGCTCCGGCGGGCGGTAATCTGGTCGGCTGCGTCGCCCCCCACCGCACCATTGGCCCGTATCGTGTTGGCCGGCAGGGGCGCCTTGTTGGCTTTACGAATGCAGGCGGCTGCATCCTTGTTCACCAGCGCCTCCAGCGTCGCATTTCCAATGATTGCCCGGCCATCGACGCGCTGCATCCTGGGAGGAGCGGTGCTCACGGCCTGGCAACTGGCGAGTGAGATCGACGCGACAGCGACGGCGTAGCGAAGCATGAAACCCTCCCTAGTCTCCCAAAGGAGCACAGYCAGCGAGTGGTTCAACGGTGAATGGCGTCTCATGCGCGGCCCGCGTCGAAGCCGCAAGGCGGCCCACGCCGAAGGCCTACGATCCGAACGGTTATTTAACCGTCGATCGGAGGCGGAGCCGCCGACGGGGCTTTCTGGGTTATGCAAGCACGAATTCCGTCGTCGGCCAGGCGAAGCGGCGCAAAAATCCAGATCGTAATTGCGTGATCAAGTGAATCAAGCAAACGCCGATTTGCCCAGCGGCTATTTGAGGCTCCGGCTGGGGGGCTTCCCTTCTCATGGGATCACCGGCGGGTGATATTCTAGGGTGTAGGCCAGGGCCCAGAGCAAGAACAGCACCAGCGGCAGATGGACGAGCAACTGCAGGAATGTGAAGCCGACAATGTCGCGCGCCTTGAGGCCGAGTACGCCGAGCAAGGGCAGCATCCAGAAGGGATTGATAAGGTTCGGCAGCGCCTCCGCGGCGTTGTAGACTTGGACCGCCCAGCCCAGATGCACCTTGAGGTCGTTGGCGGCCTGCATGACATAGGGGGCTTCGAGCAGCCACTTGCCGCCACCGGACGGGATGAAAAAGCCAAGCACCGCGGAATAGACACCGATCACCAGTGGATAGAGGTGCTGGGTCGACATGGCGACAAAGGCATGGGCGATCTGGTCGGAAACGGTCAGCCCGGCATCGTTCTTCGCCATCGTGAGGATCGCTGCAATCGAGCCGTAGAACGGAAACTGGATGAGTACCCCAGACGTCGCCGGCACGGATTTGACGACCGCATTGAGGAAGCGCTTCGGCCGCCAATGCAGCAGCATGCCGAGCATGATGAAGAGGAAATTATAGGTATTGAGGCTCGAAATCGCGATCATCGTGTCTTTGGTCGCGAATTCATGAGCCAGCCAGCCAGCCGCCAGCAGAACGATCAGGATCGTCAGCAATGGCGAATGTTCCAGCCATTCTCCCGGCTGCCGTGGTGGCGGCAGGTCGTCCGTGACGTCCCGTTCGACATTGATGTTCATCGCTTCCGCCGTGACGGCTTTGTCTGGCCCGGGGGCCGACCAAACGGCGATCACCACCGAGACCGACAGCAGGACGACAGAGACGACCACCGACTGCCACAGGAAGATGGTTTCGGAGAACGGGATCACGCCCGTTATCGGCAACAGGGATTTGGGCAGACTTCCCGCATTGGCCTGAAGTTGCGCTGCTGACGAGGAAAGGCCCATTGCCCAGGTTGCACCCAGACCGAGATAGGCCGCCGCAGCAGCGGCGCGATAATCCATTTTCAGCTCGCGGCGTTCCGCGAGTGCGCGCACGAGAAGGCCGCCGAAGATCAGGCTCAGGCCCCAGTTGAGTAGCGATGCAAGCATGCTTACCGCCGCGACAACACCGACGGCGCCCGAGCCGGAACTGGGTATGGCCGCGAGGCGGCGGATGAGCCGTTGAGCCGGAGCGGAGACCGCGACGACATAACCGCCGATGGCGACGAATGCCATCTGCATCGTGAATGTGATCAGGCTCCAAAATCCGTCGCCAAAAGCCCGGCTGACGGCAAGCGGCGAGGCACCATTCAGCATCGCCGCCAGAGAGACAATCACAACCGCGATCGCTACAAAAACGAAGGCATCGGGGAACCAGCGCTCCGCCCAGGTCGTGAACGAGATCGCGATCCGAACCAGCAACCCGTCCTTTTGGTTTGGACCGCTGGATGCTGCATCCGACTTAGCCAAGCTCGCCTGTGACATGCCGCAGATCCCCCGTGTTGTTCTGGTGTCAACTCGATGCGCAATGGACATCGCGAAGCAGGCCGCATAAGGAGCCTGCATCCCAAGGATACGCTGCACCTCCCCCCTCTCGCTGTTCGCATACCGCCTGCCGTCGGCACGGCTACAGCCGCATCTCCTCGACATTGTCCGGAATGGCGAGCTTCGCCTCGGTCGCCGCAATGACTTGCTCCACCGACACGCCAGGGCCGAGTTCAAGCAGGGTCGCCTGTCCGTCGGGAAATCCGATGACTGCCATTTCACTGACGACAAGGTCCACCGGCCTCACCGAGGTCAGGGGCAGCGTGCATCGGTTGACGATCTTGGGCTTGCCCTTGGCGGTATGCTGCATCGCCACGATCACGCGCTTTGCACCGGTGACGAGGTCCATCGCACCACCCATCCCCGGCACCATTTTGCCGGGGATCATCCAATTCGCCAGCAAGCCATGCGCATCGACCTGCAGCGCTCCGAGCACCGTCATGTCGACATGGCCGCCGCGAATGAAGGCGAATGACATCGCGCTGTCGAACGTACTGGCGCCAGGCAATGCGGTCACCGGGCGTCCGCCGGCATCCGTCAGCGTGGGATGCGCCATCCCCTCCTCGGGGATCGGGCCGGTTCCGATCAGGCCATTCTCCGACTGAAAGAACACCGTGATGCCCGTCGGCACGAAGTTCGCCACCATGGTGGGGATGCCAATGCCGAGATTGACCAGCATCCCTGCTCGCAACTCGCCTGCGATGCGCTTGGCGATGATCGATTGTGCATCCATCGTCCTGATCCGTCAGGCGTTGGTGACGAGATAGTCGACCAGCGGCGCGGGCGTCACGACGTGGTCGGGCGATATCAGTCCTACCGGCACGATATTCTCGGCCGTGACGATGGTGGTATCGGCTGCCATCGCCATCACCGGATTGAAGTTTCGCGCCGTGAGCGCGTAGGAAAGATTGCCGAGATAGTCGGCGAGAAAGGCATTGATGAGCGCGAAATCCGCCCGGAGGGCAGTCTCGACGAGGTAGCTCTTGCCGTTGAGGTCGATCCGCTGCTTGCCTTCCTCGACGAGGGTCCCGACGCCTGTCGGAGTGAGTACGCCACCGAGCCCGCTGCCGCCGGCGCGGATGCGCTCGATGAGCGTGCCCTGCGGCACGAGATCGACCGCCATAGTACCCGCAATCATCTGCCGCTGCGTCTCCGGATTGAGGCCGATATGGCTGGCGATGGTGCGGCTGACGAGGCCGGCGTCGACGAGCTTGCCGATCCCCCGTCCGGGAACCGCGTTGTCGTTGGCGATCACGATGAGATTTCGCTTACCCTGGCGCACCAGCTCGTCGATCAGGCGCTCGGGCGTCCCGACGCCCATGAATCCGCCGATCATGAGGGTTGCGCCATCCGGGATCAAATTGACCGCATCCGCGCATGAGACAGTTTTCATTGTCGAATGTTCCGATTTCGATGAAACTAACACACTCAATTTCAAGATCAAATTGTAAATCGTTCTTGATAAACGTTCTTGAAATCAAAAAACGTCAGTAACATTGTCTTTCTTGAGTCTTTTTTGCTTTTACCAACCCCTTGACCTAATCGATAATGTGGTAACCGCCGTCGATATAGAGCGTCTGTCCGGTGATGAGGCGCGCTGCATCATGCGCCAGGAAGGCGGTGGCCATGCCAACGTCGTCGATGCTGACGAGGTTACGGGCCGGGGCTTTGGTCCTGGCCTTCTCGAGCAGTGCGTCGAATTCCGGGATGCCCGAGGCAGCGCGCGTCGYCAGGGGGCCCGGCGAAATGGCATGCACGCGAATGCCTTTGGGACCCAGTTCGGCGGCGACATAGCGCACCGCGCTTTCCAGCGCTGCCTTGGCCACCCCCATGATGTTGTAATTCTCGACGACCATCTGGCTGCCGTAGAAGGTCATCGTGAAGAGCGTGCCGCCCTTCTTCATCAGGGGCTCGGCCAGATGGGCCATTTGAAGAAAGGACCAGCAGGAAATGTCCATGGTGGCGAGAAAGCCCTCGCGCCCGACATCCACCACGCGGCCATGCAGCGCCTCCTTGGGAGCAAACGCGATGGAATGGACGACGAAATCGAGTTCGCCCCAATCCTTGGCGATGCGCTCGAACACGGCTTCCATCTCGCCCGGCGTGCGCGCGTCGAGCGGCATCACGATCGGGGCTTCGATCTCTTGTGCCAGCGGCTCGACAAATTTCTTGGCCTTTTCGTTGAGATAGGTGACGGCGAGTTCCGCTCCCAGCGCACGAAACGCCCTGGCACAACCCCAGGCGATCGACTGATCATTGGCGATGCCAATGATCAGTCCCTTCTTGCCCTCGAGCAGCTTTGCTTTGACGACAGGTATCATCGAGTGCCCTTCTCAGGTCTTAGGTTTCGCGAACCTCAGGACTCCATTGCCAGGATCGGCCTTTCCAGCGGTTCCGCCGCCGAACAGCCCGACGATACGCTCGAGCCTCTGCGCTGCCTCGCCTGTCATGTCGCCAGCCGCGCTCAACACGCGCCGGAGTGCCGCAAGCGCCTTCTGGCGCGCTTCGTGATCGGGCGGCAGCAGATCGGGAATGGCGCTGAGCGTCGCCTCCTCGTCGATCAGCAGCATGTAGTATTGCTCGCGCACGAGCGCCTTGAACTCGGCCAGGCTCGGTTTCGGCTTGTCATCCTCGACTTCGGCCCGCAGGCCGCGAATGGCCGCAAGGCCGCGTTCGTCGGCACGGCCGCGCGCCATACCGACATGGAGCAGGCCGCGGACCAGGCACTCGCGCAAGCCGCCTCTGGGGATGCGCGATTTCAGTTCGGCGATGCGGGACTGCAGGAGTTCGCGATGGAGCGGGCTTGATTGCGCCTTCCGCAGAGGTCGCGCATCGGTCGGATCGATGCCCACGGCGGCCTGCAAGGCGGGTGAGCCGTAGACCGACAGGAATATGCGCTCGCTCCAAGATTCAGTCGTTTCCCGCCAGGCGTCGAGGCCTGCGACGATCTGCTCGGACACCGCTTGCTGCATCGCGAGAAACGGATTGCCTGCGGCAACCGGCCGCCGATCCTCGCTCGCCCGTTCGGCCATAGCCTTGACCGGCGCCATCAAAGGATTCGCATCGGAGAAGAGTTCGTATTGCAGCCGCAGAGGATGCAGCTTTCGCATGGCGTCGGCGACGGGTGCCGAGGTCATGCTGCGGACCATCGGCTGCGCGAATGCGCGATAGAGGGCGAGGTTGATCTCCGATACTCGTGCGGCAGTGGCGAAGCGGCGCTCATCCTCCGCATCATTGCCGCCGAGCGCACGAATGTCGTCGAGCGTCCGCGCCTCACAACGCATCACCCACTGCCCCGCGACGAGATCAGGGCTGACCGTGTCCGCCTCCTTGGCTTCCAGCACCGCCTCGTACAGCCCTGGCGGCAGCACATCGATCATGTCGATATTGCTGGAGAACTCGTCGTGCTCCTTGCGGGCGACGCCGGCGGAAACAAAAATCCCGAGATGCCCGACGGATTCATGGATCGTGTAGACGATGGTCTGGCCGTAGGCGCGGATTTCGTCGATGTCCTCGTAGAGATCCAGGATCCATCCGAGCGCCTGCTGCGGCGGCGTGATGTTGTCGCCCTTGGAACAGAACACCACGATCGGCGAACGGATATTGCGCAGATCGATTGCCACTCCGTCGGAGGTCCGGATCTCGCCGGCCGCCAGCTTGTTGCCGACGAAAAGGTCGTCGACGATCGCCTGGATTTCGGCGGCGTTCAGATTGACATGCCCGCCCCACCAGCGCTCGAAGCCGAGATAGCGCGGCGCCTCCGTGTCGATCTTGGAATAGAGATTGTAGCGCTTGCTCCAGAGCGTATTGGCCGGGTTCTGGTTCTCGAAGTTCTGAACGAGCCAGGCGCCGTCGAACTTGCCGGCGCCAAGGTCGGAGGTGAGCGCGGTCAGCCAGCTCCCGCCCAACAGACCGCCGCTGTAGCGCATCGGGTTCTGTCCGCGCACGCCCGCCCAATAGGAGAGCGGCGAACCGGCGATGATGATGGGGCCGAACAGCTCCGGCCGCAGTGATGCAAGCATCATGAGCGCCCAGCCCGCCTGGCAGTTGCCGATCACGCAGGGCTTGCCGTCGGCCTGCGGGTGCAATGCGATGACCCGCTCGAGGAAAATCCCCTCGGCGCGGGCGATGTCCTCGATGGTCTGGCCCGGCATGGGCTCGGGCAGGAATCCGACGAAATAGCAGGGATGCCCGGCCTTGAAGGCGACGCCGATCTCGCTGTCGGCCTTGAACCCGCCGATACCCGGCCCGTGCCCGGCCCGCGGATCGACCACCACGAAGGGGCGGCGCATAGGATCGACCGAAACGCCCTCGGGCGGGATAATCCGCACGAGAATGTAATTGACGGGATGATCGAGGTTGCGGCCGTCGAGAACGACCTCCGCCTCATAGTCGAGCACATGCGGAGCGGTCTCGGCGAGATGCTCGCGATACTGGTTTCCGCTCTGGCGCATCACATCCATGAACAGGAGGCTGCGCTGCGCGGCGTCGACCATGTACTCCATCGCAGCGCCAAACGGACCAAAAGCCCCGGTGGTCGCAGGCTTCTCGGGTTGGCCAGGCTTTGACATCATCGCCCTCGCCTCTTCGGTTTTATGCGTTCATATCGGCGGAACAAGCACTTTAGGCTGGTGCCGACGTGCTGCAAGCCTGTATTGAGGCGTCGCGGCAAGGCAATTGACCTTTGGGGCAATCCGCCTCCCGTCTGGACCACCGATTACGCCCAAGCGTGCCTCGACCAGCTTGGGCTCGCCCCATCCGGAACTCCGCCCCCGTCGTCCACAATATCCACCGCAACGGGTCAATGGGATCTGGAAAAGCGGCCGTATCCACCCATTCGCTGACTGCCCAGCCCGATGGTGAAGGTGGCACGCCATCGGCTCGGAGCAGGTCCAGAGCGCCATGATCTCCGCACCCGACCCGGGGCTTTGAGGGGACCGCCTGCGCCTGGATAAAGCGGTGCCCAGTGCCCACCTCCGCGCAAATAGCCACGGTCATGGTTGCAGACATTGACGTTGATCGTTGGCGCAGAGAACAATCGGCCTGCCGAAGCGCGAGCTGCTGAGTTGAACGGCGCTCAGAAGCCGCTCGCTGAAGAGCGAGGCGCATGGCCGGACTCCGTGCCAGACACTCGAATAGGGCAGGAGCTAATTTGGGCATTCCTCATTGGCTTTCCGCCCACGCCCTCAGGGGAGGCTCAGAAGCTGACTGCGAGCAACCTCGAAGTCGCACCGAAAGCACGCGTCTCGCGCCGGCCCCCCAGCATCAAGGAGCCCCGCAATGAACCTCGACAGCGGAGCGGTGGAGATAGCCGCGCGGGCAATGTGTGAGAATGTGTACTCTTCCTGCGAGGCGCCTTCACCAGAGAGCTACGAGGAGCATTGGCACTCAGTGCGCGACCACTACCGAGGGCAGGCCGAAGTCGCCATTCGCGCCTACCTCGCCGCCGAGCCAGCCATCCCGGCGTTGGTCGCCGAGCGAGATGCGGCCGTGACGGGGCTGTTGGGCCTCCTGCGTGACGAGTATTGCGCCGCCTTTGAAGCGGCCTATGCAGTTAGAGACCACGCAATGCTCGCCGCCCTGTCGCCCGCCCACTGCGGAGATAAGCGTGAGTGACACCCCAAGATCAACAGCCCCACGGGATAGCCAGCACGAGCCCCACCAGCACGCGGAGCGCCCACCCCCCGTCAAGGTCGCTTGCCAGCGAGACGATAAGCGTCAATCGCATYGTCAGCCACGCCTCGTCGTCGAAGGCGCCAGCCCAAGGCTCTAAACCCAGCTGCGGATCAGGTTCCGCGACAGGTCGTGTCGGCGGGCGAGGCTATGGAGCGTCTCGCTAGCCAGGTAGTCCTGCGCCACATGGTGCTTGAAATCAGGTGCTGTGGGTGCGGTGCCGGGGCCATGGCTTCCATCCTTCGAAAGCCCGGATCTCCGGTCAATTGCCACGCTTCAAACTGTCTGCCTCAAGGGGCGCACTCCTCATTCGCATCGAAGACGACGACGATCTATGAGAAGCGATCACTTCGGCTTTGTGAGTGTGTTGGCCGTCTCGGCAGCCTTCGCTGCCGCATCCTGCGCAGCCGCGCCCAATTCTTTGAGTTGGGTCTGAAACGCGGCCATCTGAGACTTGAGGAAATCGGACTGGAGCTGCATGACTTCCACCAGGTCTTTCGCCTTGACCAGCTTCTGGGCCAGATCGAGCCCGGCAGAGACATTGTTGTCTGCATAGGCGATGGCCTTGCGGCCGGTATCCTGCATGTCGAAAAGCGCAAACCCGGCAGAACCAGGGGCGGCCTCGACCGCTTTCCGCGCAGCGCCGATGAAGCCGTCGAAGGCCTTGCGAGCCTGCTCGACGTTACGTTCAGCGAGTTCACGCATTTGGGCCGGCACTTCGTAGGGTGTCTTGCCATTCATGGAGTTTCTCCCCTATTCAACAATGAACACTTCGATCGTTCTGCGCCACAGTATCGTGCTCGTTTGCGATGACAAAGGCTCAAGGGTCAGCCTGCCCCTCATCACCACGGACGTTCTTGGGCGCCTCTAATGGGCGGTCCACCCGCCGTCGATCGACAACATGGTCCCAGTGATCGACGATGCGGCGTCAGAACTCAGAAAGAGCGCCAGCGCCGCAATTTGCTCCACAGTGACGAACTCCTTCGTTGGCTGCGCCTCCAGCAGCACATCCGCAATGACTTGCTCCTTGGTGAGACCGCGAGCCTTCATCGTGTCCGGGATTTGCTTCTCGACCAGCGGCGTCCAGACATAGCCGGGACAGATCGCATTGACCGTGACGTGATCTTTCGCCACCTCAAGAGCGACTGTCTTGGTGAGGCCGGCAATGCCATGCTTCGCGGCGACATAGGCGGATTTGAAGGGTGACGCGACCAGCGCATGGGCGGACGCTGTGTTGATAATACGTCCCCAACCACGTGATTTCATGCCGGGAACGACCGCCTTGGTCGCGTAAAAAGCGGCGAGTAGGTTGATTCGGATGATCGCTTCCCACTTGWCGTCGGGAAACTCCTCGATCGGCGCCACATGTTGGATGCCGGCGTTGTTGACAAGAATATCGACCCGGCCGAACTCCTGCTCGGCCATCCGCACCATGCCGGTCACTTCCGCGCCCTTCGACATGTCCGCCGGCGAGTACCGGCAGACCACTTTGAAGTCGGTCTCGATGCCCGCGCGCTCCTTCTCGATGGTGGCGGCGTCTCCGAAGCCGTTGATGAGTATGTCGGCGCCCTCCTTGGCGAAAGCGCGCGCCAGAGCAAGCCCGATTCCACTCGTGGATCCGGTAACGACGGCCGCCTTTCCTTGAAGTGACATCTTGCCTCCGATGGCGCCTAAACGTCGTTTGTGTACTGGAACCCTGCCCGTTCGCGACGAACCTCGCGACGGATCTGTGAGATGAAGCGATCAAACCAGTCCGGTCGTGTAATAGACGGCAATGACGACGAACACAGCGAGCGTCTTGATTAAGGTGATCGCGAAGATATCGCGGTAAGACTGCTGATGAGTCAGGCCGGTCACGGAAAGTAGGGTGATAACCGCACCATTATGTGGAAGCGTGTCCATGCCGCCGCTCGCCATCGCGGCAACGCGATGCAGAACTTCAAGCGGGATATTGGCGGCATTGGCGGCAGCAATAAACTGGTCCGACATGGCCGCTAGCGCGATGCTCATGCCTCCGGAGGCCGAGCCGGTGATACCTGCGAGCACCGACACGCTGATCGCCGTGTTGGCCAGCGGGTTCGGGATCGCTTTGAGGGCGTCGGCGATGACGACGAACCCTGGCAACGCTGCGATGACGCCGCCGAAGCCGTACTCCGACGCCGTGTTCATGGAGGCCAGCAGCGATCCCGCCACCGCGGCCTTGGTGCCGTCGGCGAAGCGCTGCATGACCGCTCGGAAGGCGAAGGCCAGCACGGTCAGGATGCCAAGCAGGAGCGCGCCCTGGACGGCCCAGATCGCGGCGACCGACGACACCTGCGTGATCAGAGGCTTCACCATTCCCGCCAGCGTCACCTCGTGAGTGGCGCCGTAGTATTTGACGATCAGGCCCGTCAGGATCTTGTTGGCCACCCCGACCACAACCAGCGGCGCCAGGGCGATGGCGGGGTGGACCAGTTTCTCCTCAGCCATTGGTTCGGGCTCGTTCGTATGGCCCTCGCCATAGCCCTCTCCAGCCGCCGCGGCCACCCGCCGGCGCCACTGCAGGTAGGCCATGCCCACCGTGAGAATGAAGATCGCACCTATCGTTCCAAGAATTGGAGCGGCCCACGTATCCGTCTTGAAGAAAGTGGTGGGGATGATGTTCTGGATCTGCGGCGTTCCGGGCAACGCGTCCATGGTGAAGGTGAAGGCACCCAGGGCGATCGTGCCGGGGATGAGGCGCTTGGGGATGTCGCTTTGCCGGAACATCTCGGCCGCGAACGGATATACCGCGAAGACGACCACAAAGAGCGAAACGCCGCCGTAGGTCAGAACCGCGCCGACCAGCACGATCGAGAGCATCGCCCGCTCGCGCCCGACGACGCCGATGACCGCCGAGACGATCGACTTGGAGAAACCCGATAATTCGATGAGCTTGCCAAAGACCGCGCCGAGCAGGAAGACCGGGAAATACAGTTTCACGAAGCCGACCATCTTCTCCATGAAGATGCCGGTGAACACGGGCGGCACTGCCGCGGGATCCGTCACCAGTACGGCCAGCATCGCGGCGATCGGCGCGAAGAGGATAACGCTGAAGCCACGATAGGCGACGAACATCAGCAGGACGAGAGCAGCAAGGGTAATCAGGAAATCCATGCGCTTTACTCCAGCACTTCTCTTGTTATTTCCCCTGCACGGCGCAGTACCCGGACGCCGGAAACGTCGAACTCAGTATGATCCGGTATCCGTCGTCATCATGAGCCTGTCCGTCTCGAGCTCGCGAATGACGTTTTTTTCCTCCGCGATGATCTCCTCGAGAATGTCGCGGACCGAGAGGACGCCGATGACCTTGCGCTCCTCGCAGACGAGCAGATGACGAATGCGGTGCGTCTTCAACAAGGCGTGGCATCGCTCGACGGAATCGCCAGGCCTCGCAAAAACGATCGAACGGTCGGTCATGATCTCGTGGACAAGGCAGGCGCCCGCTGTTTTGCCCTCCAGTTCGACATCCCGAGCGTAGTCGCGCTCGGTGAGGATGCCCTTGAGCTCACCACGGTCGAGTACGACGACAGCCCCGACATTCTTGTCCCGCATCAGCGTAAGGGCGCTGAGAACAGTGTCGTTCGGTGCCACGCTGATGACGGCGGAGACCTCCGAACGCTTGGATTGCAGTAGCTCGTGCGCGGTCTTGTTGAGCGTTGGCATCTGCTCTCACCCCCACAATACAGCAAGCGACGAAATGCTATCGAAAGTATTCACGATACCTAACGCAGGTCGTCAGAAATCGTCGTCATACAATGGAGTTATTTCGTTGACCACCGGCCGAATCCAGTAAGTCATCACTCGTGCGAACAGGTCCGGATCAATCGCTGTGCAGCTCATCGCACGATTGGAGTTATAGCAGCTTCATGGCAGCGAGAACCTGTCCCTAGGGCCAATACGTCCGTGCCTCCTGTGCGGTGCTGCCGAGGAGACGGTTGTTGCAGGCCCGCAGGCGCCCGGTCGTCCGCCACCCTCCGCGCCTGGGTGGTCACTGGCGACCAACGGCATGACACGCATTGACCGGAAAGGGCGAAGGGAGCAGCTTTCCGTCTGTCTACGCGAGCGTTTTCCGTACACGTTGTGGGGCGCAAGCCTCGGGAGGGTGTTACTAGGGCGATGCCATGCCCAGTCCATCGGGGTCACAGATCTGAGGGCTGGTTCGGCTATTTGATCAGTTTCGGGGCCTTCGCGAAGTGGATGTCAGCTTTGGTTATTATGAGACTTGGTATTCGAACTCGGAGCGTGTGAGGCCCAACCG
>NZ_JBFTZN010000118.1:0-17525 GCF_056406775.1 Allobosea sp. P1_A7 | reverse complement strand
GCGCATGCACCGCGCCGAGGCCCTTCTGGAAGGTCAGGCCGCCCTGAAGGGCCGCCATCATCATCTCCTTGCGGGCTTCGCGATCGGATCCATCGGTCACGGCCCGCTCGATATKTGCGACTGCGCGCTTCAGCCCGTCGAGTGCGATCGCCTCGGCAGGCGGGTTCTCGCGGGGGCTGAGATAGGTCTCGATGCAATGGGTGATCGCATCCATGCCGGTTGCGGCGGTAAGCCAGGCAGGCAGGGCGAGCGTGAGCTCGGGGTCGCAGATCGCGAGCCTTGGAATCAGATGAGGCGAGATGAAGCCGAGCTTGCGTCCATCCTTCAGGGTGATCAGCGCGGCGCGCCCTACCTCGCTGCCGGTGCCCGAGGTGGTGGGGATCGCGATCACCGGCGCGACGGCTGCGGTCACTTTCGGAATGCCGCCGAGGATCGCCGCATAGGTTTCGAGTGGTCCATCATGAGCTGCCAGCAGCGCCACGCCCTTGGCCAGATCGATTGGCGAGCCGCCGCCAATGGCGACAAGCCCGTCGCATCCGTTTTCGCGATAGAGCGCCAGTGCTGCGAGCACGGCCTCCTCTGTCGGGTTGGTCGGCGTGGCATCGAAGATCGGGGCGGCCTGCAAGGCTGGAGAATGCGCCTGAACCGTGCCGACGAGACCGACAGCGACGACGCCCTTGTCCGCAATGATCAGTGGCTTGCGCAGGCCGAGCGCTGTGAGATCGGCATCGATGCCGGCGACCTCGCCGAAGCCGAAACGGGTCGTGGTGAGATAGGTGATCAGGGCCATGGGCGTCCTCGTGGGGCTGGCCTCGTCTCGTCTAGCGGCTCGGCCTTATTGAGATGAGTTCTTGGTGTGGCATGGCCACCGCCAGGCGTCGACTGCAGAGCCCGCGCGGGCAGGGCGAGGCGAATGCATGAGAATGTCCGCGTCTGCCTCGTCAGCGGGCGCGCGACGCGCCTCAGGGCGGGTCGAGCATTTCGGTGGTCTTTCCCGCCCGCCGTTCGAGCACCAGCAGAGCGAGGCCGGCAACGACGATGAGGCCCGAGCCGATCAGCATCGAGAGCGACGGCCAGTCGTCAAAGATGAACCAGCCGAAGATCAGGGCCCAGACGATCAGTGTATATTGGTACGGCACGACGACAGAGGCCTCCGCCAGCTTGAGCGAGCGTGTGACGCAGAGATGTGCGGCCATGGCGACGATACCGAGCAGGCCGAGCAGCCCGATATGGGCGAGGCTCGGCGTCGTCCAGCCGAAGGGCAGCAGGATCAGCCCCATGACAAAGGCGCCCAGCGTTTGCCAGGCCACGAGCGTCACATCCGGCGTGCCGCGCAATTGGCGGGCCATGAGGTCAGGCTCTGGCCGGACGGGTTCAATGCAACGGCGACACCGATGAAGCCGACGACGACGGCGAGCCAGCGCCCGGCATCGACGCGTTCTCCGAGCAGCAGCGCAGCCAGGATCACCGCCCAGACTGGAGCGGCGAGCCAGAGTGTCATGGTGTCGGCCAAAGGCAGGTAGGATACCGCCCAGTAGAACAGCGCGACTTCGCAGGAGCCAAGCGTCACGCGCAGCACCTGCAGCCACGGCCGCTCCGGGCGCAATGTGCGACCAATGCCCTGCTTCACCACGAACGGGGCGATCACGATCAGCGCCGCGACGCTGCGCAGCAGCACCACCTGGCCGACCGTATAGGTTGCGACCAGCCATTTCCCCAGCACGTCATTCACGGAGAACAGCAGGATGCCGAGCAGCATCATGGTGATGCCGGTCAGGGTGGCGTTTTTGGTGGGCATGGTGGTCTGCAGGAATACCTATCGTGTGGGCGCTTCCTGTCGCCTTTCGCGCTCCGCGAGGCAAGTGGTGCCACGCGCAGGGGTTGTGCGCCCAGGGCAGAGGGGAGGCATTAATTTAATAATTGACTTAATTAAGCGAATGGCTAATTAACGATGCATGGACCGCTTCATCGCTCTCGCCGACCCGACGCGCCGCCGCATCATCGAGATGCTCGGTGAAGGTGCCCTGGCCGCCGGTGAGATCACAGCGCGGTTCAGCATCAGCGCGCCGGCGATCTCCCAGCATCTGAAGGTGCTGAAGGAGGCTGGCCTCGTCAGGGTCGAAGTCAGCGGCCAGCGCCGCATCTACCGACTCGATCCTGACGGGCTCGATGCATTCGATCTCTGGGTGAAGAAGGTCCGCGGCTTCTGGGGCTCGCGACTCGACATATTGGGGCAGAAACTGGCGCAAGCCGACAGTCATGAGGGAGAGAAGGATGCATGAGGGAGAGAAGGATGCATGAGGGAGAGACGCATGAGTGAGTATGGCTCTGTTCTTGAAAGTGGCGCGGTGCGGTTCGAGCGGCTCCTGCCGGGGCCGGTCGAACGCGTCTGGGCCTATCTGGCGGAGTCCGGCAAGCGCGGCACCTGGTTGGCCTCTGGTGATTTCGACCTGCGCGTCGGCGGTGAGACGAAGCTTCTGTTCAAGCATTCGGAGATCACCGATGAGCCGCCGCCCGAGCGCTATCGCGAGGTGAATGACAAGGGATTTCTCGCGACCGGGACGATCACCCGCTGTGAGCCGCCACATGCGCTTGCCTTCACCTGGGACGGGGACGGCAATCCCCTCTCGGAGGTCACCTTCGAGCTCAGTCCAAGGGATGACAAGGTGTTGCTGGTGCTGACCCATCGCAAGCTCGCCGACAAGGCTGCGATGACGAATGTCTCCGGCGGCTGGCACATGCATCTCGGCCTGCTCGAGGACCAGCTTGCGGGGCAGCCGCCGCGTGGTTTCTGGTCCCGGCAGGCGAAGCTCGAGAGTGAGTACGCAGCACTCTTTGCGAGCCTGCCGGAGTAGGGCGGGGCCTCATGCGGCCGGCGTGCCGGGCACGGGCCGCTCTCGAGGCGGCGCGGCCCGCGTCAGGCAAGCATGCTGGCCGTACCCGATCCGTTGCGCGGCCTGTGTAGGCGTACATTGCGAGCTTGATCGAGATCCAGCGACCGTACTCGTCGCAAAGCGGGTTCGGCCTGCGGCTCGACGATAGCCGGCCGGATCGACGGACTGCCGGTTGCCGGCTATCTCAGCTTATCCGGCGCCCGCAACCGCCTTCGCGGTCAGCTCCAGACCAGGCTCAGCGTTTGAGACGCGGCGGGCGGTCGTTGCGCGGTTTCACATGCCTCCGGCGCCCGACGGAGAACCGCCGCGCGCGCTTCTGGCAACCATTGCGACGATCGTCTCGAAGAGCTCGTCCTGAGCCTGCGCGGCCGTGATGTCTCCCGCCGCGGCGGCAGAAGACAGGGCCTCGGCTGAACCGAGCAGCGCCCAGAGGCCCGCTGGAGCAATCGTACCGGAGCCGGCGAAGGGCGCGAGCGCGGCTCGGCACTTCCCCATGAAGATCGCTTCGTAATCGCGCTTGAGCTTTGCGAGCTCGGGCGCGCCGGCAAGCGCCGCGATCACGCCAGGGATCTCACGGCCTTGGAGGAGCACGCAGTCGACATAGGATGACGCGATGACCGCTGCCCTGCCTGCCAAGGTCGGTTCGCTCGCGTCGAGCGCGGCATCCATGAGTGCTGTCTGGCGCGCGTCGAACTCCTGGTAAAGCGCTGCCAGCAGCCCGCTGCGTGTGCCGAAATGGTCGTAGACGACGGGTTTTGTCACCCCTGACCGCTCGGCTAGCCGCCCCAGCGTCAGTGCCTCCGTTCCCTCCTCTCGGATCAGCCGCCACGCGACATCCAGAAGCTGGCGATACCGGTCTTCCCTCGCCAGGCGGCGACGCGGCGGCAGAGCTGGTGGGTGATCGTTGCGTCCGGCACTTGACATGTTTATATACCAAAGGTAAGTTACTAAAAGTATATATCACTCGGGTTCCCCCCGCAATCAATCAGCCGGAGTTCTTGAAATGCACGCGCTCATTGTCGTCGCCCATCCTGATCGTGCATCGCTCAGTCATGGCGTCGCTGCGCATGTCGGGGAGGGAGTGTCCCTGTCCGGGCCGGGCAATTCCTTCGAAATCGCGGATCTCGCGGCCGAAGGTTTCGACCCACGCTTCACTGAGGCCGATCTCGCAGTTCACCGTCGCGAGGTGCTGCCGCCGGCCGACATTATCGCCGAGCAGGTGCGGATCGATCGCGCCGATGCCATTGTCCTGGTCTATCCCGTCTATTGGTGGTCGATGCCGGCGCTTCTCAAGGGCTGGATTGATCGCGTCTTCGCCAATGGATGGGCCTATGACGAAGGCCCGGATACACCGATGGTGAAGAGGCTCGGCCATCTCCCGGTCCATCTGGTCGCCATCGGTGGCGCCAGCCTGCGAACCTATGCCCGACACGGATATTTCGGTGCGATGAAGACCCAGATCGACCACGGAATCTTCGGTTATTGCGGCGCCCCCGTCGTGAGGTCCGAGCTCCTGCTTGGTTCGGGGCAGGATGATCCGGCCAAACATCTGGAGGCGGCGCGCGCCATTGGTGGCACTCTCTTCAAAGCCTTCCGACCTGCCACGGCACAAGTGGCTGCGTGACGGCGTAGCAGGCTGCTGCCCGGCGACGATCTCCACCATTCGAGGGGCGTTCGCGGCTATCTCCCCCGACGAAATCCGGTATGAGGCTCGGCAGGCGCCTACAAGCTGGCCGCGGCCCGCGCGGCCTGGTCGTACTGGCCCGAGAGCGAGCGCATGGTCGCTGCGATTTCCGAGAGGCGCACCGGATCCATGCCGAGCGCCAGCACGGATTTGACCAGGAGTTGCTCGCGGATCTGGGCGTAGCGCCGGCAGGCATCCTCACCCGCCGGTGTGATTGCGACGGTCTTTTCCTTGCCCTTGCGCCCGCTCTTGATCAGCTTGAGCCGCTCGAGCTTCTTGAGTGCGTAGTTCACGACATAGGTGTCCTCGATATTGAGGACGAGGCAGATATCGGCGAGGCGTTTTGGCTTGCCGCGGTGGTTGACGTTGTGCAGCACGAG
Source organism: Allobosea sp. P1_A7 (assembly GCF_056406775.1). Lineage (NCBI taxonomy): Bacteria > Pseudomonadati > Pseudomonadota > Alphaproteobacteria > Hyphomicrobiales > Alloboseaceae > Allobosea > Allobosea sp. P1_A7. The sequence continues at coordinate 12,567 of NZ_JBFTZN010000118.1, read as the reverse complement.
CACGTCCACCGGCGTGAGGTCCGGAATGCCGGCCGAGGTCATGGCGCGGAGCATCCAGCGCTGGAAGGCATGTACCGTCATGCTGAGGGCGAACTCGAACTCGGAGAGCGCCGGCATCGCGCCCGAGGCCAGGTGGCCGGACGAGACGATCGGGCCGAGCAGCGCGCCGGCCAGCTCAGCCGGTGGTTTCGGGGGCGGGGGTGCTGATTTGGACATCGTCTCTGGCGCTCTCATACAAGGCAGCCGTCGTGGCGCCGGACGTGCGAACGGCCGCACGAAGCGGCCGTTCGTGAGGGATCGGGCCGGTCGGGCTTACATCTTCTTATAGGCGTCGATCACGGCCTGGCCGTCGGCGCCGGCCTTCTTCAGCCAGTCGGCGGTCAGGGTTTCGCCGGCTTTCTTGAAGCCTGCAGCGAGTTCCGTGCTCGGGGCCTGCACCTTCATGCCCTTGGACTTGAGCTGGTCAAGATACCAGCCGGTCTTGGCCTCCCAGGCCTTCCAGCCGCGCTCCTCGGCTGCGGCAGACGCCTTGAGGATGGCGTCCTGGGTCGGCTTGTCGAGCGCGGCGAAGGCCGCCTTGTTGACGAAGGTGGCATCCTTCGGGATCCAGGCCTGGACGTCGTAGAAATGCGTCAGGGATTCCCAGGCCTTGGAATCATAGCCGGTGCCGCCCGACGACATGAAGGAATTGACCACGCCGGTGGCGAGCGCCTGCGGCAGCTCGGCCGCCTGGATCGTCACCGATTGCATGCCGAGCATTTCGCCGAGCCGCGCGGTTCCGACATTGTAGGAGCGCCATTTCAACCCCTTCATGTCGTCGATCGTGTTCAGCTCCTTCTTGGCGTAAACGCCCTGCGGCGCCCACGGCACCATGAAGAGCAGCTTGAGGCCCTGGGCGTCGAGCTTCTTCTCGATCGCCGGCTTCGACGCCTTGTAGAGCTTCATGGAGTCGGCGAAGCTCGTGGCCAGGAAGGGCACCACGTCGATGCCGAACAGGGCATCCTCGTTCTCATGGATCGAGAGCAGGACCTCGCCCATCTGGGCCTGCCCGCTCTGCACTGCCCGCTTGATCTCGGGCGCCTTGAACAGCGAGGCACCGCCATGGACGGTGATCTGAAGCTTGCCGCCGGTTGCTGCCTCGACATCCTTGGCGAAGGCGACCAGATTCTCTGTGTGGGGATTGTCGGTGGGGTAGGCGGCGGGCAAGTTCCACTTTGTCTGCGCCGACGCGGGGGCTGCGAGTGCGAAAGCACCGACGCCGAATGCGAAGGCGGCGGCAAGGCGTCTGCGGTTGATCATGATGCTGGTCCCTCTCTTGTTGCTTCGTTGTGAACTCAGTCAGGAAAAGCGAGTTTGGGCAAGAAAAGCACGATCTGCGGAAAGGTCGTGATGATCAGGACGGCGACATTGAGCAGAATGAAGAACGGGAATGCCGCTCGGGCAACGGTCATCGTGTCCTTGCCGCTCATGTTCTGAAGCACGAAGAGGTTGAAGCCGACGGGCGGGGTGATCTGCGCCATCTCGACATGGATCACGAGATAGACGCCGAACCAGACCAGATCGAAGCCGGCTTCCTTGACCATGGGCAGGACGATCACAGCGGTCAGCACGATCATCGAGATGCCGTCGATCAGACACCCGAGGATGATGTACATGCAGGTCAGCGCAAGCACGAGCATGTGCGGTGAGAGATCCTTGCCCTTCACCCATTCCGCCAGTGCCGCCGGAATGCCGGTATAGGCCATGGCAGCCGTGCAGAATGCCGCGCCTGCCAGGATCAGCATGATCATACAGGTCAGGCGCGTCGCGCTCATGATGCTTTCGAACAGCGTCGCCCAGGTCAGCGTGCCGCTCCACCAGGCCAGAAACAGGGCGCCGGTGACGCCCCACGCGGCGCATTCGGTGGCCGTGGCGAAGCCAAGCACCAGCGACAGGAAGACGGTTGCGATCAGGATCAGGCAAGGAGCAAGCTTGGCCGATTGCCGAAGCTTCTGGGCGAAGGGAATCGATGGATCGCGAGGCGGCGTCTTGTCGGGGTTCAGCAGCGACCAGATGATGACGTAGCCCATGTAGAGCGCCATCACGAGCAGGCCGGGCAGGAAGCCGCCAAGGAAGACTTGCAGCACGGAGACATTGGCGGTGACGGCATAGACGACCATCGGGATCGATGGTGGGATCAGCAAGCCAAGCGTTCCGGAGCCTGCAAGCGTGCCAAGGCTCATGCGTTCGTCATAGCCGCGCTTCTTGAGTTCCGGCAGGGCGATCTTGCCGATCGTGGCGCAGGTCGCGGCGGAGGAGCCGGAGACGGCCGCGAAGATGCCGCAGCCGACAATATTGGTGTGGATCAGGCGCCCGGGCAGCCACTGCAGCCAGGGGGACAGGCCCTGGAACATCTGTTCCGAAAGCCGTGTACGGAACAGGATTTCGCCCATCCAGATGAAGAGGGGCAGTGCGGCCAGAGTCCAGGACGCCGAGGCGCTCCAGACCGTTGTCGCCAGCACCTGACCGATCGGGATGTCGGTGGTCAGCACCATCGCCAGCAGGCCAACGAGGCCGAGGCCGACGGCGATCCAGACGCCGCTCGCCAGGATCACGACGAGGAAGCCGAGAAGGATGAGCGACAGTTCCGGCAGGGCAAGCGATGCCATGGTTCAAACTCCTCCGCCGGAGGCGACGCGCTCGACCAATTCTTCGGGGGTGGCCGGCGGCTCCTGTTCGTAGCTCGGGCGGCGGCCCTGCACGACGATGATCCATTCGTCGATCACGGCGATCAGGAGGATCGCAAGCCCGCCGACCAGCCCGAGCTGCGGGATCCAGAGCGGGATCGCGACCACGCCCGTCGACATGTCGAAGAAGCGCCAGGAATCATAGGCGAGCGTGCCGGCCTGCCAGGTGAAATAGGCGACGAAGCTTCCCGCAATGGTGAGGGAGAGCAACTCGGCCGCACGCCGGTGTCCGCCCTTGAGGCGTTCGAGCAGCAGGCCGACCCGGATCATCTCCCCCTTCTTGAACGTATGCGCCAGGCCGAGAAACGCCATTGCGACGAGTGACCAGGCCGTGAAGTCGTCGCYGGACGGCACGTTGAGATTGATCTCGCGTCCGACCGACAGGAGCATCATCAGGACGAAGATGGTGACAAGGAAGAAGCCCGCCGCGTAGCCGGCAAAGAGATAGAGCTTGTCGAGGATCGTGCGGATCATCGGGCGCTCCGCCGCACGCGGCCGGATTGCAGCTTTGTCATGCGGGACTGTCGGCGCATGCCGAGCCCGATTGCCAGGGTCGATCCTGTCATCGCATCCTCCCTCGACCGGCCCGGCCCCTCAGCCATGTTCCGGTCACAATTGAGATCGTAGCCGCCGAATTCGGCTTGTCAATATTTCATCGACGATTTATCGATGAATTGTTCAAACGACTTCGCGTCACGCTGGGGAGAGTGTCATGACGGCGAGCCATTGGGATTTCTGGATCGACCGCGGTGGCACCTTCACCGACGTGATCGGCCGCGATCCGGCAGGCAAGCTTCACGCCAGGAAGCTGCTCTCGGAGAATCCGGGCGCCTATCGCGACGCCGCCGTCCAGGGCATCCGCGACCATCTCGGCCTCAAGGCCGGCGAGCTCATCCCCGCCGGGCGCATCGGCGAGGTGCGCATGGGCACCACGGTTGCGACAAATGCCCTGCTCGAGCGCAAAGGCGACCGTACGCTGCTCGTGACCACGAAGGGTTTCCGCGATGCGCTGCGCATCGGCTACCAGGCGCGGCCCGACATCTTCGCCAAGGAGATCATCAAGCCCGAGCAGCTCTACGAGGCGGTGGTCGAGATCGCGGAACGCGTGCTGGCCGATGGCGCGGTCGAACGGGCTCCGGACGAAGCCGCCATCCGCACGGCCCTGCAGGAACAGTACGATGCCGGTTTCCGCGCCGTGGCGATCGCCTTCATGCACGCCTATCGCTATCCCCAGCATGAGCAGGTGGCAGCGCGCATCGCCCGGGAGATCGGCTTTCCGCAAGTGTCGGTCAGCCACGAGGTCTCGCCGCTGATCAAGCTGGTCGGGCGTGGCGATACGGCGGTAGTCGATGCCTATCTCTCGCCGATCCTCGGGCGCTATGTCGCGCAGGTTTCCGAAGAGCTCGACATCGGGCGCACCGGCGCACGGCTGATGTTCATGATGTCGTCCGGTGGCCTCACCGCGGCAGAACTGTTCCAGGGCAAGGATGCAATATTGTCGGGCCCCGCCGGGGGCGTCGTCGGCCTGGCCGAGACCGGGCGTTCGGCCGGGTTCGACAAGGTGATCGGCTTCGACATGGGTGGCACCTCCACCGATGTCGCGCATTTCGACGGCGAGTATGAGCGCGCTTTCGAGACCGAGGTCGCCGGCGTGCGGATGCGCGCGCCGATGATGCTGATCCATACCGTTGCGGCTGGTGGCGGCTCGATCCTGCATTTCGACGGTGCGCGCTTCCGCGTCGGCCCGGATTCGGCCGGCGCCAATCCGGGCCCTGCCGCCTATCGACGCGGCGGCCCGCTCGCGGTGACCGACGCGAACGTCATGGTCGGCAAGCTGATCCCGGCCTATTTCCCGGCGATCTTTGGCGAGCAGCATGATCAACCGCTCGATGTGGACGCGGTCCGCGCCAAATTCGCGAAGCTTGCGGCCGAGGTCGGCGATGGCCGCAGCGCCGAAGAGGTCGCTGACGGCTTCATCCAGATTGCCGTCGCCAATATGGCCGAGGCGATCAAGAAGATCTCGGTGCAGCGCGGCTACGACATCACCCGCTATGCCTTGAACTCCTTTGGCGGTGCGGGCGGACAGCACGCCTGCCTCGTCGCCGATGCGCTCGGCATCAAGACCGTGCTGCTGCACCCGTTCTCCGGCTTGCTCTCGGCCTATGGCATGGGGCTCGCTGAAATACGCTCGACGCGGACGGCCGCACTTGATGTCCCGCTCGATGCCGAGGTCAAGGCTGCGATTGCGGAGGTGGCCGAGCGGCTCGGCGCCGAGACGCGCGCCGAGCTGATCGGTCAAGGTGTGCCGGATGGCGAGATCGCCATCCATATCCGAGCCCATATCCGCTATGCCGGCACCGATACGGCGATCGCGATTGCGTCCGGCAGCCGGGCCGAGATGCAGGAAGCCTTCCAGGTCGCGCATAAGGCGCGGTTCGGCTTCATGGACGAGACCAAGGCCTTGGTCGTCGAGGCGGTCGAGGTCGAGGCCGTTGGCGGGGGCGCCAGGTTCGAGGAGACGGCGGCGGGCGAGCGGGCCGGTGAACCGGCGGTTGCCGAACGCACGCGCCTGTTCTCGAAGGGGCAGTGGCACGAGGCGGCGATCGTGCGGCGCGAGGCGATGGCTCCGGGGCAGAGCGTCGCGGGACCCGCCATCATCATCGAAGCGAACCAGACCGTCGTCGTCGAGGATGGCTGGACTGCGAAGCTGACGGCCAAGGACCATCTCGTCCTGCATCGCAGCAAGGCGCTGGTGCAGAATGCCGCGATCGGCACCAAGGCCGATCCCGTCATGCTCGAGATCTTCAACAACCTGTTCATGTCGATCGCCGAGCAGATGGGCGTGACGCTGCAGAACACCGCCTATTCCGTGAACATCAAGGAGCGGCTCGACTTCTCCTGCGCCGTGTTCGACTCGACCGCGAGCCTCGTCGCCAACGCGCCGCATATGCCGGTGCATCTCGGCTCGATGGACAAGTCGGTCGAGACGGTGATCAGGAACAACCCCGTCATCCGGCCGGGCGACGTCTATTGCCTCAATGCGCCCTATAATGGCGGCACGCATCTGCCCGATATCACGGTCTGCACCCCGGTCTTCGATGCCGAGGACAGGAACATCCTGTTCTGGGTGGCGAGCCGCGGCCACCATGCCGATGTCGGTGGCGTGGCGCCCGGTTCGATGTCGCCGCTGGCGACGCATATCGAGGAAGAGGGCGTCTATATCGACAATTTCAAGATCGTCGATCAGGGCCGCTTCTGCGAGGAGGAGCTGGTCAAGCTGCTGACTGGCGCTCGCTATCCCGTCCGCAACGTCGTGCAGAACGTCAACGACCTCAAGGCGCAGATCGCCGCTAATGAGAAGGGCGTGGCCGAGCTGAAGAAGATGATCCGCTCCTTCGGCCTCGATGTGGTCCAGGCCTATATGGGCCATGTCCAGGACAATGCGGCCGAGAGCGTCGCACGGCTGCTCGCCAAGCTGCATGATTGCGAGTTCACCTATCCGATGGATCAGGGCTGCGCGATCAAGGTGAAGATCACGATCGATCGTTCCAGGCGCGAGGCGACGGTCGATTTCACCGGCACCTCGCCGCAGCGCGAGGACAATTTCAACGCACCTGCGCCGGTGACCCGTGCGGCGGTGCTGTATGTCTTCCGCGTTATGGTCGATGACGCGATTCCCATGAACGCGGGCTGCCTGCGACCGATCAGGATCGTCGTGCCGGAAGGCTCGATGCTGGCGCCGCACTACCCGGCCGCTGTCGTTGCCGGCAATGTCGAGGTCAGCCAGGCTGTCACCAATACGCTGTTCGGTGCGCTCGAGGCGATGTCGGCTTCGCAGGGGACGATGAACAACCTGACCTTCGGCAATGATCAGTATCAGTACTACGAGACGATCTGCTCCGGCTCGCCGGCGGGGCCGGGCTTCAATGGAACCTCCGGCGTGCATGTCCACATGACCAATTCGCGCCTGACCGATCCGGAGATCCTGGAGACGCGTTTCCCCGTCGTGCTTGAGGATTTCCATATTCGTCCGGGCTCGGGCGGCAAGGGAGAATGGAATGCCGGCGATGGCACGAGCCGCACGATCCGCTTCCGCGAGCGGATGGACTGCGCCATCCTCGCCTCGCATCGCCGCGTGCGCCCCTTCGGCGTCAAGGGCGGTGAAGCCGGGCAGCTCGGCAAGACGATCGTCCGCCGGCTTTCCGGAGCCGTCGAGGAACTGAAGCCGAGCGACCAGACACTGCTCGAGGCGGGCGAGGCTGTGACCGTGATCACGCCGACGGCAGGAGGCTATGGAAAAGCGAAGGGCTGACGCTTAGGTCCTGTCTCCACACGGGAGATGGATATGCCTCAGACCTGGATGATCACCGGCGCCAATCGCGGCATCGGCCTTGCTCTTGCGACCGCGCTGGTGGCGYGTGGCGACCATGTCATCGCCGCCGCGCGCGATCCGGCAAGTCCGGGCCTTGCGGCGCTGGTCGCAAGGCATGGCGGGCTCGTCACGCCGGTCACCATCGATGTGACGTCCGATGCGAGTGTCGCCGCTGCCAAGGCAGCGCTCGCCGACCGACCGATCGATGTCCTGGTCAACAATGCAGGCGTCTACGGCCCGCGCGACAAGCAGGGCGCGCTCGACATGGATTTCGACGCCTGGCGTGACGTGTTCGAGGTCAATGTCTATGCGCCGCTGCGCGTGGCGCAGGCATTCCTGCCCAATGTCGAGGCCTCGCAAGGGCGCAAGATCGCGACGATCAGCAGCCGCATGGGCTCGATCGCCGGTRATCCCTCGGGTGCGCTCGCCTATCGCTCTTCGAAATCGGCCGTAAACATGGCCATGGTCGTGTTCGGCAACGCCGTGCGCGAGCGCGGCGTCAGCATCCTGCTGTTCCATCCGGGCTGGGTGCAGACCGATATGGGCGGTGGCGGAGCCGACATCCCGCCGACAGAAAGCGCCGCCGGCCTGATCGCAACGATCGACCGGTCCKGCATCTCCGACACCAACAGCTTCCGGACCTGGAAGGGCGAAGCGATCGCCTGGTGAGGCCTGAGGCGGCGGATCAACTGGCGCGCGACGAGCCCAGCCAGAGGCCGCCGCCAATCAGGAAGCCGCCGCTGACGCGCGAGAGCAGGCGCACGCGCTTCTGCGGCAGCAGCCGTCCCGCCCGCCCCGAAAGCAGCGCATAGCCGCTGTCGCTGACCGCGGCGAAGAGCATCGCGGTCACCCCCATGATCGCGATCTGCGTGACGTGATCGCGGGCGGGGTCGAGAAATTGCGGGAAGAAGGCACCAAAGAAGAGCAGGGTCTTCGGATTGCTGAGCGCGACTAGGACGCCTTGCAGGAAGAACCCGCCGCGCGGCGCACGGGCCTGCATGGCGCCATCCTCAATGCCGCCGGCCCGGACCATCTTCCAGCCGAGCCAGATCAGATAGGCGGCGCCGGCGAGCCGCACCCAGTCGAACCAGTGGCCCATCGCCGCGATGACCGAGCTCAGGCCGATGCCGGCGATCGCGATCATGATCGCGAGGCCGAGTTGGGTTCCTGCCGCATTCAGGAGCCCGGCGCGGGCACCATGCTTCAGGCTGTTGGCGATGATCAGTGTTACGGTCGGGCCCGGCACGATGACGATGACGAAGCAGGCAACGAGATAAGCGGCAAAAAGCTCGAAGGACATGGCGGCAGTCTCCATCTCGATTGCTGAGTCATCTCAGCCTGGCACCGATGAGTCGAGCCCCCTCGTGCCGCTGGCGAAAGGGACCAGGAGAATGTCGGCCTTTGCCTTCACTGTTCTGCCGCTGGCGTCCGAGCGCTGGCCGGATCTCGAGGATCTCTTCGGTCCGAAGGGGCCCTGCTATGGCTGCTGGTGCAACCATTTCCGCATGCCCCAGAAGCAGCGCCTGCCGCTATTGGGGGAGGGGGCCCGGCAATTGTTCGAGCAACGGGTTCGCAAGGGGCCGCCCCCTGGCGTCCTGGCCTATGATCACGAGACCTGTGTCGGCTGGCTCCAGGTCGGCCCTCGGCGCGACATTCCCGAATGGAACAATCCGCGGCGCGCCTCGACGCCGCTGCCGGATGYACCGGCCGACGACGAGCGCGTCTGGGCGGCGTCCTGTTTCTTCGTCCGCAAGGCGTGGCGGGGCAGGGGCGTCACGGCGGCGCTGCTCGACGGCGCGATCATTTTCGCGCGCGAGAACGGGGCCCGCCTGCTCGAGGCTGCCCCCATGGACCATGAATTCAAGCGTAGCAGCGAGGGCCTTTATGTCGGCGCCGAGCGGGTTTTCCTGCGAGCCGGCTTCGTCGAGGTCGCGCGGCAGAAGGAGGGGCGGCCGCTGATGCGGCTCGCACTCTGAGCGATTTCAYGCTTCATCGAGAATGAACTCGCGGATCGTCGTGAACGCGGCCTCTGGGTCGTCGCCAACGATGCCGTGACCGCAACCAGCGAAACGCTTGAAACGAACCGTTTCGGGCGGAAGGCACGCTGCAATCGTCTCGCTGAAGGCAATCGGCGTGATGGGGTCTTCCTCGCCCCCCATAACGAGGACTGGGCAATTCACGGCTCCCAGCGCGGCGCGAAAATCGAAGCGGCCCTGTTCGTTGTGCGGCCCATTGAACCAGACGCCTGTCTCGTTGCGCGAGATGAGCCTCTKTATCCAATCGGTCGAGCCGGTTCGCGGTCGCGCTGCGTAGAGCGGAAAGCAAATCTCAGTATAGGGCGCACGTGTCTCAGGCGCGGGCGCCGACCAGTAGTTCCGGGCCGCCTGACTGGCTCTTGGACCACCGACCCGTTCGAAGGCTGCGTAGACCGCCGGGAAATCGAACTTGGCGGCCGTGGAAATCAGGATCAGCTTGGCGGCATGCCCGGGATGGCGCGTCGCATAGGCCTGCGCGACAAAGCCCCCGAATGACGTGCCGAGGATGATCGGCCTTTCGATGCCGAGTGTGTCGCAGAGCACCTTCAGGTCATCGGCCCACTGGTCCAATGTCCAACTCTCACGCGGGCCGTCTTCGCTGCGGCCGCAGCCGCGATGATCGTAATAGACGATCTGGGCGATATCGCTCAGTCCGGAGAACCCGGGTTTGTAGATGCTGTGGTCGGCGCCTGGACCGCCATGAAGCAGGATCAGCGTTGGCTTTTCTCGCATGGCCGGGCCATCGGGCGCGAGCCCCGCACCTTCGATGTCGACATAGAGGCGCACTCCGTTGACAGTGACACGCATCGGTTCGATTCCCCCCAGCCGCATCCAAGCCTCGAACTGTAAGGGGCGGATGATCGAACTCAATTGTTTCCAGCCTTATGTTGGGAGTTTCCGATGATCCGCATCACGCTTGCCGGCTGCACCGGCTGGGTCGGCAAGGCGCTTGTCGCTGCAATCGACTCCGCGTCCGACCTTGAGCTGGTTGCGGGTGTCTCGCGCAAGGCAGCAGGCAGCGATCTCGGCGAGGCGGCCGGGCAGCCAGCCAATGGCAAACCGGTCTTTGCGACCGTGGCGGAGGCGCTCGCCGTGCCGTCGGATGTCCTGATCGACTATACCAAGCCCGACAGCGTGAAGGACAATGTGCTGGCAGCCGTTGCGGCGGGGCGCCATGTCGTCGTCGGCGCGTCCGGCATGACCGGCGACGATTATGCGGAGATCGAGGCCGCTGCGCTCAAGGCCGGCGTCGGCGTGCTTGCCGCGGGCAATTTCTCGATCACCGCGACGCTGCTGCGCCGCTTTGCCCGCGAAGCGGTGAAATATGTGCCGGATGTCGAGATCATCGACTACGCCTCCGCGTCGAAGCCGGACACGCCGTCCGGAACCGGGCGCGAACTCGCCGAGACGCTTGGTGCCGAGCGTATGGCTGGAACCGCGAAGCCGGTTGCGGAGCTCGGCGGCGCCCGCGAGACGCGTGGCGCCGCAATCGGTGCGCCGCATGCGGTACAGGTCCATTCGCTGCGGATGCCGGGCTTCGTCTTGTCGTGCGAAGCGGTCTTCGGCCTCCCGGACGAGCGGCTGGTGATCCGGCATGATGCCGGCACCTCTGCCGCGCCTTATGTCGGCGGCACCTTGCTGGCGGCGCGGCGGGTTGCGGATCAGATCGGGCTTCGGCGTGGCCTGGACAGCCTGATGGCCTGATCAACGGGCGTTGCCGTTGTTTTTTGCACGCGCGGCGGCTTCGACAGCTCGATCCATATCCGGCTAACTTATTGATTTTTATTGCGTTCCTCCTGTCGTGTTAACCTAACGTTCGTTCGCATTTGCGAAGGGAAGGGCGCGCTACGACGAGGGGGAACGCGATGCGGCAATTGGGGCTTACGGCGAAGATCACCATGCTGTTTGCGCTCATGGGGATTGCCGCTGGCCTCGGGCTGTTCAGCGCGGTTCGGGGCTTTGACGCGGTCCGCGAAATCGATCGCGACGCCTTCTCGAACATGGCCTTGGTCAACCGCGCAGCGCYGCTCTCGAATCGCGTGGCGCAGGCCTCGCTGCTCAGCCGTTTCGATGACGCAGCCACGCCGCGTGCGATCGAAACCGCGCTCGATTCCCTTGATGGAGCTGTGGAACTGGTCGATGCGGCGCGGGCCAGCCTGATCTCTTCGTTGCCGCGCGAGCTGCGCGACGCCAATCCGACCTTGGATGCCCGGATCAGGACTTTCATTTCATTCCAGCGCGACATCGTCATGATGGGGCGTGAGGTCTCGGCAAAGGCCGCACTCATCGAGGCCTCGGCCGAGGCGGTGCGCGAGAATGTCCGCCAGATCATTCTCGTCACGTCGAAGCTCGCCGATGGCCTGGACAGGCGTGCGCAGCTCGGCGCTGCAGAGGCTGCGGGGCTAGCCCACGCACTGCGCCTGCGGGTGATCGCGACGGCGGTTGGCCTCCCGCTCGCCTGCGCGCTGCTGGCGATGTACCTGCTGCGGACCCAGCTCACCCGCCCCCTGCGCGATCTGATGGCCGCTATCGCCACCGCGACGGCGACCTCTGCCGTCATCGCGGTGCCGCATGTCCGGCGCCGCGACGAGATTGGCCAGCTTGCCCGCACGGTGCGGGCGCTGAGCGAAGTGCGGGCGACCCTCGTCACGCGCGATGCCGAGGCCGACCGGGCGCTGTTCCACCAGATCCAGCGAACTGAGGAGCTCGGCCGCATCGCTGAGGAATTCGAACACCGGATCGGCGCCCTGCTTCACGACATCGCCGGGCTGAGCGAAGCTCTGCGCACGGCACAGCAGGATTCTGCGGTGCGGGCGCAGCAGGTCTCGCAGAGCACGGGCACTGCCGCTTCCGCCGTCGACGGCGCGGGCTTGGAGGCGCGGCGCATCACCGAGGCGGCTCTGCGCCTGGAGCAGGTGATCGGCCAGATCAATGCGGAAGCGCACCGGGTTTCACAAACGGCGACGGTGGCGACGCAGGATGCCGCTGGCACCTCCGGCCTTGTCCTGCGTCTGACCGAGAATGCTGGGCAAATCCGCGATGTCGTCGACATCATCGAGGCGATCGCTCGGCAAACCAATCTGCTTGCGCTGAACGCAACGATCGAGGCGGCGCGCGCCGGCGTGCATGGCCGGGGGTTTGCCGTCGTCGCGAGCGAGGTCAAGGCGCTGGCGGGCCAGACGGCTGACGCCACCGCGCAGATCGTGCGGCGCATTGCAGCGGTCAACGCGGCGCTGTCGCAGGCGGCGCAGGCGGTTTCAGGCATCGTCGCCAGCGTCGGTGCCGTCGAACAGGCCAGCACCGAGATTTCGACCATGGTCGCCTCGCATTCCGAATTGATGGGCTCGCTGGGGGACACGGTCGCGCGTATTTCTGGTGTGACGGAAACGGCTGCGGGCGCAATGGCGGAGATCGTCGAGGCGAATGCGCAGAC
>NZ_JBFTZN010000117.1:0-16465 GCF_056406775.1 Allobosea sp. P1_A7 | reverse complement strand
GTCTCGGTTTCGCCGCAGCCGGGCTTTCTGCACCAGTTCTCGACGCTGGATACGCTCGGGCTCGACCGGCCGGAAACGAAATGCAGATTGTAGGAGAGTAAGTCAGAGCCTGAAGCCAATCGCGTCCTGGTTTTTCGACATCATCATCGGAAACGGAACACCATGCGGCTCACATCATTTCTTTCGGCGGGCGCGCTTTTACTGCTCGGATCCACAGCCAACGCCTACACGGTGTTCGTCTCCAATGAAAAGGACAACACCGTCAGCGTCATCGACAGCACGACGCTGGAAGTGACCAAGACCATCAAGGTCGGTCAACGTCCGCGCGGGGTCGTGCTGGCCCGGAACGGCGAGTGGCTGCTGATCTGCGCGAGCGACGACAATGTCGTGCAGGTCTTCGACACCAAGACCCTGGAATTCGTCAAGAATCTGCCCTCGGGTCCTGACCCGGAGCTCTTCACCCTGCATCCGAAAGGCAACCCGCTCTATATCGCCAACGAGGACGACAATATCGTCACCGTCGTCGATATCGAGAAGGGCTCGGTCCTGTCGGAAATCCCCGTCGGTGTCGAGCCCGAGGGCATGGGCATCAGCCCTGACGGGACCATTCTCGTCAACACCTCCGAAACGACGAACATGGCGCATTTCATCGACACGGGAAGCAATAAGACGACCGACCATGTCCTGGTCGACGCCCGCCCGCGCTATGCGCAGTTCACGCCGGACGGATCGCAGGTCTGGGTCAGCTCCGAGATCGGCGGCACGGTCAGCGTCATCGACGTCAAGACGCGCAAGCCCGTCGGCAAGGTGTCGTTCCAGATCAATGGCGTCAACGCCGACGCCATCCAGCCCGTCGGCATCCGGATCACCAGGGATGGCAAAACAGCCTTCGTCGCGCTCGGGCCGGCCAACCGCGTCGCCGTCGTCGATACCGCAACCCTGAAAGTGGAGCGCTATCTCCTGGTCGGGCAGCGCGTCTGGCAGCTCGCCTTCACGCCCGACGAGAAGCTGCTCTTCACGACGAACGGCACATCGAACGACGTCTCGATCATCGATGTCGAGAAACTGCGTGTCACCAAGTCAGTGAAGGTAGGACGCTACCCCTGGGGTGTCGCCATCGCCCCATTTTGATCAGCGCGCGCCTCGGCACGCAGAAGGCCAAGAGTCGTTCGGAGGAGAGCATGAAGGCTTGCATCGTTGCTCCATCTTTGGCTAACGCGGCGCGGATCATCGTCACGTGAACGCAGCATTCGACGATCGGCGGGTCGGCATGGCGCTCTCGGTCGCCGGGGTCAGCCATGCCTTCGGCGAGCGGCGTGCCCTCGTCGATGTGTCGCTGGAGGTTCCGGCCGGTTCGTTCACCGTTCTGCTCGGCCTCAACGGCGCGGGTAAATCGACGCTGTTTGCGCTGATCACGCGGCTCTATGACAATGTCAGCGGCGAGATCCGGGTCTTCGGCAATGATGTGCGTCGCGCCCCGTCGGCAGCGCTGCGGCAGATCGGCGTGGTGTTCCAGAGCCGCTCGCTCGATGCCGACCTGAGCCTGCTGCAAAACCTCGCCTATCATGCGGCGCTGCATGGTTTCGGTCTCGCCGCGGCGCGGGCGCGCGCCATGGAACTGCTCGACATCATCGGGCTCTCCGACAAGGCACGCGACAAGGTGCGTGCGCTGTCGGGCGGCCAGGCGCGCAGGGTCGAGATCGCGCGTGCCCTGCTGCACGAGCCGCGTTGCCTTCTGCTCGATGAAGCCACCGTCGGCCTCGATATCGGAGCGCGCGAGGGCATCATCGCCCTGGTGCGCGATCTCGTCGCCAGCCAGGGGCTCGGCGTCCTGTGGGCGACTCATCTGATCGACGAGGTCGCGCCGAGCGATCGCATCGTCATCCTGCACAAGGGCCGGGTTCTGTTTGCCGGCGATCACGACAACCTGCTCGCCATGACGGGCACGGCAACGATACGCGAGGCATTCACGACGATGACGGGCTCTGCGGCTGCCAATCCTGCCGGCACGGTGGCGGCATGAAGACCATCCCGCTGGATCATGCGCCACCGACACTGGCGGACGCGCCGGAGCGCTCGGGCTTCTCTGGTTATCTCGCCTGCTTCAACGGCATCGTCTGGCGCGAGATGCTGCGCTTCATCCATCAGCGCGAACGCTTCCTCTCCGCGTTGGTGCGGCCGCTCGTCTGGCTCTTCATCTTCGCCGCCGGCTTTCGCCAGGTTCTCGGCGTCTCGATCATCCCGCCCTATGAAACCTATGTCCTCTACGAGGTCTTCGTGACGCCGGGCCTGATCGGCATGATCCTGCTCTTCAATGCCATGCAGTCCTCGCTCTCGATGGTCTATGACCGCGAAACCGGCACGATGCGAACCTYGCTCGTCAGCCCGTTTCCGCGCTGGTTCCTGCTGACATCGAAGCTGATCGGCGGCGGCGCGGTGGCGCTGCTGCAGGTCTATGTCTTTCTGCTGATCGCCTATTTCTGGGAAATCGAGCCGCCCTTGCTCGGCTACCTCACGGTGCTGCCGGCCTTGTTCCTGGCGAGCCTGATGCTGGGCGCGCTCGCCCTGTTCATGTCGTCGATCATCAAGCAGTTGGAGAACTTCGCCGGGGTCATGAACTTCGTGATCTTCCCGATGTTCTTTGCCTCGTCCGCGCTCTATCCGCTGTGGCGCATCCGGGAATCGAGCCCGCTGCTCTATGAGATCTGCCGCTTCAATCCCTTCACCCATGCGGTCGAACTGATCCGCTTCGCCCTCTACGCGCAGATTGATCCTGTCTCGCTTGCGGCGGTGCTGGGTTTTACCGCCGTCTTTCTCGCTGCCGCCATTTACGCCTATAATCCATCGAAGGGTTTGCTGGGTCGGCGTGGTGCTCCCGGAGGCACGGCATGACGTTCCCGAGAGGTCTTGTCCCGAGCCAACGCCTGATCCGCACGAGGCTCAGGATCGCCTGCGGCGCGGCCCTGTTCGCGGGCATGTTCGCAGCCTTGCCGGCGCGCCCGGACGAACCGGAATGGCCCTGCGTGCAGCGCAGGGTCGCGACGCTCACTGCGGCGCAGATGTGGGATGGCCCCGATGTCGAGGCGCTCACCGGCTGGCAGGACGACGCGGAGATGGAGCGCCTGATCAAGGCACTCGTCAGCCGCGCCAACCCGATGGAGCAAGCAAGCGAGAGCCTGGCGCAATGGGCCAAGGCCCAGCCGGACTCAAGCCGGGACGAGAAGCTGAAAATGCTGTTCGCCGGCGTGTTGAAGACCATCAATGACGACCGCGCCATCGTGCTCGCAGGGATCGGCCGGTTTCAGCATCGGCAAAGGCAGCTCGCCGAGCGGATCCAGGAGCAGGGAGCGGCGCTGGGTGCGCTGCGCGCCAAGGCGGCGCTGGACGAGAAGGCCAAGGCGGAGCTCACCGTGGCGGAGGACAGGTACAAGTGGGATACGCGGTTCTTCGCCGAGAGGCAGGAATCTCTGCCCCTCGCCTGCGAGATACCCGTGCAGATCGAGCAGCGCGCCTTCGATCTCGCCCGCGAAATCCGGGCGCTGATGAAGGATTGACGCCGCCTCGCCGCGGCCACGGCACTTCGGTGCCGGGCGCTTCGGTCCGGCGCGGGTCTCATAGCCCCGGCGCAATCTCGACGAGCGGAAGCAGCGCCTCGCCCCAGCCATCGCTGCCGTCGGGAAACCAGATGACATTGCTGTACCCCCAAGAGACGGCGCGCTTGGCTGCGTTCCAGGACATCCAGCAATCCTTCAGGCAGAAGAAGACCAGCGTTTTCGCCTTGTCGCCGCCGGTGAGCGTCGCGAGCTGCGCCTGGAAGGCCTGCAGCAACGGTTCGGGGATGACGCCATAGCCGGTATTGGCCAGCCAGACCGCGCCCGGAATGCTGCGATGCGGCGCCTCGCGCCAGACCATGTTCGCCGGCAGGTTGTCGGGTTTCACGGGGCGTGGCAGGACATCGATGAAGACGGCTGATTTCCCGCGCCACAGCAGCTCTGSTGCCCGTGTGTCGATGACGCGGGCGCCCTGGAGCATCGCTGGAACCGGCGCGCGATAATTCTCGGTACGATAGCCTGGGGGTTCGTCCGGGACGGCCCACGCCAGGCCGCCGGCCGCTGACCCCGCCGCCAGCCAGAGTGCCAACAGGGCAGTGCCGCGCCACATGGTCAGCGCCGCGGCGCTGTGATCGGCACCGTGTCCTCGTCCAGCAGCGGCACGCCGAAATCCAGCAGGATCGCATCGATATCGCCCTGCCTCCTGGCGATGATCTCGTTCAACTTGCGTTTCCAGTCATCCTCCTGATGACGCACGCCGAAGGTGATCCGATAGGCCATGCGCGGCCCCATCGTTTCCCTCAGCAGCGGCGTCACGGTCAGCTTTTCGCCGCCGCGGCTGGCGAAATAGCCGCCGATCGGCCCCCACAGGATTCCGGCATCGATCTCTCCGGAACGGATATCGGCGATCATGCGCTCCGCGGGAGAGTCGAAGCGCCGGTCGACCGTCAGCGGATAGGGCCTTGCCTTCTGCATCAGGCCGAGCATCGCCATGATGTTCCCGGGCGGTGTGCCGGCGACGATGCCGATGCGCTTGTCCTTCAACCGCTCGTCGGCAAGCGTAACGACGCCGTCGAGCCTCTGCCCCRGCCGATGAACCAGGACATAGCTCGAGCGGTAATAATGGTTGCTGTTGAGGACGAGATCGTCGCCCTGCGCGTAACCGATGATCAGGTCGCAGCGCTTTGCGAACAGCGTCTGGCGCACAAATCCCGTCGCCTGCGGAAACCAAGTGTATTCGAGCGGAAGCTTCAAATCATCCGCGACGAGTTCGGCGATCTTGTTCTCAAAGCCCTGCCCCGCCTCGTTCGAGAAGGGCAAATTGGCCGGGTCGCTGCAGACGCGGAGGACTTCGTGATTGACCAGATCGGCACGGCCGGTCTCGGCGGCGTGGCTGGCGCCCCCCGCGGCGAAGAGGAGGATCGCGCAGCAGATCAGCCAGCGAAAGACATCAGCGGGCCGCCATGCCCGCACTGGTGGCCGGGTGGTGGCAGGGCCGGACACGCAGCTGCTGCGCAGCCGTCCGGGCCTCGCTCTAGGAGCCCATGCAGGTCTTTTCATTTTGGACGGCCGTCTCCGGCTTTTCGACGGCGCGTTCCGGACGCGTGCCCCGCGGCAGCACACCATCGGCGCGCGCCTTGAGATAAACGTAGATGTCGTCGAGATAGCACATGACATTGGCGTTATCGCCGAGCGCCGGCATGACGCTCGTCTTGTCGGGGCGCGTGATCGTGCGCCCGCCAGCCACCACTTCCGTGAAGTCAGTATATTTCATGGTTTTCAGGGACCCGACCAGGGCCGGGGCATAGCTCGACCCTTCCCCCTCCGGCCCGTGACAGACATGGCATTCCGAATGGTACCGCCGGAAGCCGGAGTAGGTATACCAGTCGACCTTGCCGTCAGCCGTGATGTTGTAGGTCGGCGTGCCGTCCTCCAGCGTCCATTTTCCATCCTGTTCGGTCTTTGCCGGCTTGTCCTGCGACGACCCGCCGGTCGCCGGCAACAACACGGCCAAAAGAGCGAAACCTGCAAGTGCGAAGCCGATGCCGAAATGTTTCACTTTCAGCCTCTCCGGTAGCCGCTGCATCGTCGATTGTCGGCCGTGACAGCCGGGGCGGGCATCAAAAAGGCCGGCGCAACCTGTTCAGCCGCGCCGGCCATCCGTCACGCGCCGATCATGGCAGCGTGAAGACCGTTAACACACCACCGAGCGCGGTGTAGTCGCGCAGCGCGGCATAGCCGCCGACTGCGCCGAGACCGTCGGTCGGATTGGTCAAACCGGCAGCGAGACCGATCCCGGCCCAGCCACCGATGCCGGACAAGACCGCGACCTGCTGCTTGCCCTTGTGGGTATAGGTCATGACGTTGCCGATGATGCCCGACGGCGTCTTGAACTTGAACAGTTCCTTGCCGTCCTTCTCGTCAACCGCCTTCAGGTAACCTTCCAGCGTGCCGTAGAAGACCACCCCGCCTGCGGTCGCGAGCGCACCCGACCAGACCGAGAACTGCTCCGGAACCGACCAGACGATCTTGCCCTGGCCTGCATCCCAGGCGACGAAATTGCCCATGCCGCCATGGCTGCCGGGTGCCGGATACATCGAGAGGGTTGCGCCGACATAGGGTTGGCCGGCCGTATAGGACACGCGGAACGGCTCGTAATCCATGCAGACATGGTTCGTCGGCACGTAGAACAGACCCGTCCGCGGCGAATAGGCGGCCGGTTGCTGGTCCTTGGAGCCCAGCGCCGCCGGGCAGACGCCCTTCGTGTTCTTGTCCTGGCCGGTCTGGAATGTCGACATGGCCGACACGACCTGCGGACGGCCATATTGCGGGCTGTTCTTGTCCATCACGACCCCGGTCGTCCAGTTGACCTTCGGGTCGAATTTCTGGGCGACGAGCAATTCACCGGTGACACGATCGAGCGTGTAGCCAAGCCCGTTGCGGTCGAAATGAACGAGCGCCTTACGGGGCTGGCCGCCAACCGGGATATCGGCGAGGATCATCTCGTTGACGCCGTCATAGTCCCACTCATCGAATGGCGTCATCTGGTAGGCCCATTTCGCGACGCCGGTGTCGGCATCACGGGCAAAGATCGACATGGTCCATTTCTGGTCGATCGGCTTGCCGTCGGCGCCGGCGCGCTGCACCGGGTTCCAGGTCGAGGGATTGGCGGTGCCGTAGAAGAACAGGTTGGTTTCCGGATCATAGGAATACCAGCCCCAGCTCGAGCCGCCGCCGATCTTCCACTGATCGCCCGTCCAGGTCTTCAGCGAGGAATCCTTGCCGACCGGCTTGCCGAGCGACGTGGTTTTCTCAGGATCGATCATCATCTCGCTGTCGGGGCCGGTCGAATAGGCCCGCCAGAGCTGCTTGCCTGTCTTCATGTCGTAGGCGGTGACATGTCCCCGCACGCCGAATTCCGCTCCGGAAATGCCGACGATGACCTTGTCCTTCACCGGCAGGACAGTGGCCGTATTGGTCTCGCCCTTCTTCGGATCGCCGTTGACGACCTTCCAGATTTCCTTGCCGGTCTTGGCATCGAGCGCCACCACCGTGGTGTCGGCCTGATGCAGGAAGATCATGCCGTCCGCATAGGCGACACCGCGATAGACCGTATCGCAGCACATCACCGGAATGACCGACGGGTCCTGCTTGGGCTCGTATTTCCAGAGGATCTTGCCGTCCTGATCCAGATCGAGCGCATAGACGATGTTTGGAAACGGCGTGTGGACATACATCGTGCTGCCGATGACCAGGGGCGCGCCTTCATGGCCGCGCAGCACGCCGGTCGAGAAGGTCCACGCCACCTTCAGATTCTTGACGTTGTCTCGATTGATCTGGTCGAGCTTGGAATAACGCGTATTCGCGTAGTCGCCAGTCTGGATGGCCCATTGGTTTGGATCAGATGTCTGCTTGATCACATCAGAATTAGCCAGCGCGAGCGCTGGAAAGGCCACGGTCGTCAACAAAGCTGTCGATTGTATAAGCTTGCGCATGACGTTCCTCCTGGCGTTTTTTGTCTGCTGCGATAGCGCTCCATAGCGTGGTCACGGCTGAACACCCGAAGCGTCCAGGCGTTTCGGCATGCGTTCAGGCTACGACTGCATCAACGCCAAYCGGGCGTCAGTCATAGAAGCCGATTTCTACCGGTGCATGTGTAAGCCCTTTTTCGATGACGGACAAGATCGCAGCAAGATTCCATCCCCTCCAATCCTACAAAATTACGCCCAAACACGATCTGGACACGCGCCAACACGTCACGATTACTGACCTACGCAAATGCAATCGCAATGAATGCTGCATCGCACAATTCAGGGAGGAGACAGATCAACTTGAGACACGGCACGACCTAAGCGCGAAATGGCACTGCCTTCTTCCGCATGCTAAGAGAGCGGATGGCCGCCGCTGCCCTGCCATCGCGCCCGGATCTGCGATCTTCGCTGCGCGCCCTCAATCGGCGGCCATGTGCAAGACGGGGCCGGCGCATCCGGGCTGTGCTGGGAGCGATGCTCTGTCTCGCACTGGCACTGCCTGGCCGTGAAGGCGGACCCGTTTCCCCGGCGGCGGCCCAGACAACCCCGGCAGCCCTGCCCTTGAGCGTCACCGAGATCGCGCCTGGCGTTTTCGTGCATCAGGGCGCTTATGCGCTCTTTGCGCCGTCAAATCGGGGCGACATCGCCAACCTGTCCTTCGTGATCGGTCGCGATGCCGTCGCCGTGATCGACACCGGCGGCAGCCTGGCCATCGGGCAGGCGCTGCGCGCCGCGATCCGGACGGTGACCGACAAGCCCATTCGCTACGTGATCAACACGCATATGCATCCCGACCATCTGTTCGGGAACGCCGCCTTTGCCGATGACCGGCCGGAATTCATCGCCCATCACAAACTGGCGCGTGCCTTGGCCGCGCGGGCCAAGCGCTACCTTGCCCTCAACGCGCAACTGCTCGGTCCGGACGCCTTTGCCGGCACCCGCCTGATCGCGCCGACGCGTGCCGTCGAGGACCAGTCGGTCATCGATCTCGGCGAACGCGAGCTCATCCTCGAAGCGCAACCGACGGCGCATACCGACAACGACCTGACCGTTCGGGATACGGCCTCGGGAACACTCTTTCTCGGCGACCTGCTCTTCATGCGGCATGTCCCGGCCCTCGACGGATCGATCCGCGGCTGGCTGGCGCTGATCAGCCGCCTCGAACAGGTCGCGGCAAAGCGTGTCGTGCCCGGCCATGGGCCACCGGCGGCGGCCTGGCCCGAGGCCGTGCAACCGCAGAAGCAGTACCTGCAAAGAATTTCCGCGGATGTGCGGCGCATGATAAAAGAGGGACGATCGATTGCCGAGGCCGCCGCGACCGCCGGGCTCTCCGAGAAGGAGAGCTGGCTCCTGTTCGACGAGTTCAACGCCCGCAATGTCACGGCCGCGTTTGCCGAGCTTGAATGGGAGTGATCGCAGCGCCGCCAGCCTGAACCGGAGGATGCCATGACTGAGCTCATCGCACGCCGCAGCGTCCTTTATCTTGTCGGCGCCATGGTCACGGGCCTGCCGGTTACGCTGGCGCGGGCCGAGGACGATCCCTGGCCCGGCCTCCACCAGGACGTGTTCCAGAACCGGCCGATCAGCGAGGAGGACGGGCTGGTGACGCTGGAAGCGCCCGTGCGCGCCGAAGACGCGGCCCTGGTTCCGCTGACCGTGAAAATCGACCGCGACAAGGCATCGGCCCCGCTCACACTGACCTTGCTGATCGACAAGAACCCGGCGCCGGTTGCCGCCACCTTCTTCTTTGGCGAGGGCTCGGGCGAGATCATGCTGTCGACGCGCGTACGGATCGACGCCTATTCGAATGTGCGCGCCGTGGTCGAAACCAGCACCGGGGCGCTGCACATGACCACCAAATATGTGAAGGCATCCGGCGGCTGCTCGGCGCCGGCACCGAAGGATGCCGAGCTCGCCGAGGCCGAACTCGGCAAGATGCAGCTGCGGCAATTCGAGGCAAGCCTCCCGGCCTCGACCTCCCGCGAGGCGCAATTGATGATCCGGCACCCGAATTATTCCGGGATGCAGATGAACCAGCWGACCGGCTACTACATCCCGGCGAAATTCATCACGGATGTCGAGGTAAAGCGCGGCGATGCGCTCGTCTTCCGCATGGAGGGCGGCATCTCGCTAAGCGCGGACCCCAATATCCGCTTCACCTTCCGGTCGACAGGTCCTGATGATGTGCTCACCGCGGTCGCGAAGGATACGGACGGCCGCGTGCTGCACGGCAGCTGGCCGGTCAAGAGCGGAAAGGAAAGCTGATCACGCAGCCCTATAACCCAGCCAGACGCGCCCGCAGGACAGCCGCGCTTGTCGCGCTCTGCCTGTTCTGCACGCCCATGCCGGCGGTCGCCGAAGCCAAGCTGACCGTTCGCGAGGTTACGCAGCGATTGTTCCAGCTCGCGCCCGGCGCGCGTGCCGATCTCGGCGGACAGGATTTGCGCGGCCTCGATCTGAGCGGCCTCGATTTCCGGCGGGCGCGGCTCGCCGGCAGCGATCTCTTTGGCGCCGATCTGGTTCGTGCCGATCTTTCTGGAACCGATCTGCACGGTGCCCGGCTCGACCGGGCGGTGATCATCGGCACCGATTTCAGCGGCGCCGACCTCTCCGACGCGACCCTGCTGCTGCCCAGCGCCGTTTCGAGCCTGTCCTATGATGCAAGCGAAGCGCCTCGCTTCCGGAACGCCAATCTTGCACGCGCCGTCATTGTCGCCCACCTGAGCGGCGCCGATATGCGCGGAGCCGACCTGACCGCAGCCGTCTTCAACTATGCGGATATGCGGGGAACGCTGATGACCACGCTACGCACCGAGCTCTTCGGCTGCGACCTGACAGGCGCGATCCTGCGCCATACCGACCTGACAGGCATCGTGCTGCGCTTTGCCAAATTGCGGCATGCCGATCTGACCGGGGCGATGCTGGTCAATGTCGATCTGTCCAAGGCCGACCTCACCGCCGCGGATCTGAGCGAAGCCGATCTGACCGGCGTCGATTTCGACGGTGCGATCCTGACCGGGGTGAAGGGCCTGGAGAGCGCCCGGGGCCTCGCCCTGGCGCATAATCTCGACAAGGCGGTAAGGTAGCTCAGTCGAACGCGTTGCGGAGCACATGCCGGTGCTGTTGCTCGATCGATCTGTTCGCCCTTTGCTTATCGCCCTCGCGGCCGCGCTGGTGATGCAGCCCGGCGCCCGGGACGGCAGCGCTGAATCGCGGGGAAGCGTCGATACCGCCCTCATCCTGGCAATCGACGTGTCGAATTCCGTCGATGCGCGGCGCTATCGGCTGCAGATCGACGGCATCGCGGACGCGCTCGATGCCCCCTCCGTGCAGGCGGCCATTCTCGGCGGGCCGCGCCAGGCGATCGCGATCAGCGTCATCCTCTGGGCCGACAAGCCTAGCTTCTCGATTCCGTGGGTCAGGGTCGCCAGCGCCGCCGATGCGCGGGCGCTGGCAGGCAAACTGCGCCGGCTCGCCCGGCAAGGCGGCGAATTCACCTGCGTGGCGCAGATGATGCGCTTCGTCGCCGACAAGATCACGCCGCAAATCCCGATGCGGGCGACGCGCGTCCTCCTGGATGTGTCGGGGGACGGACAAGAAAACTGCAACCCCGAGGCCGCCCCGATGCAGGTTCGCGATGAACTGGTCGCGATCGGCCTGACCATCAACGGGCTGCCGATCCTGGAAGGGAGCGAGGCTGAGACGCTCGCGCGCTGGTATGGCGAGAACGTCGTCGGCGGCCCCGGCGCCTTCGTGCTCCCGGCGCAGGGATTTGAGGATTTCGGGCGGGCCTTCCGGCAAAAATTCATCACCGAGATCAGCGCATGGCCCGCCGCTCCGGGCCGCCCGCCCTCGCGCCTTGCCGCGCATGAACAGCCCTGATCGGCCCTCGCCAGTGAGTTTCCGGACAGACGGCGGGCTCTGTTTGCAACAGGCTGCCGGCGGGTGTAGGCTCCCGGCGCCTACTCTTGAGAAGGCTGGCGACGATCTGGAGAAACCGATCATGCGCAAGTGGAAAAAACCCGCAATCATCGAAGTGACAGTCGGCTGCGAAGTGACGTCTTACGCTCCGGCACAGTTCTGAAGCGTCCGTTCTGAGTAACAGGCCGTCGACCCGGGAGCGGTTGCGGGCGCTGGCGCCCGGTTCCGCCGTCGGGGATGGCTGCCACGATGGGATTGTTGGTGTCCGTTCACGTGTCAGGCGGGAAGCCGTCGGGTGCGGTCGCAAGCGGCGTCTATTTGTGAGCATCGCGGATGGCGGGCTCATAGCCGCGCGTGCTGTGCCCTGCGCTTGCTGTCACACGATGGGCGGTCCGGCGCGCGCTCGACAGTGGAGGCGACGGGTTGAGGTGCCCCCCAGCCGTGGCGGCGTGGTCGCGGCAGGTCTGGCGTCGATCCCGCCATCGAGCCCCTGGCACCGATACGCTTGACGAACCTGAACGAGGCGCTGGCCCATGACTGCTGGCATTACGACCGCTGACGTCGCGAGCATCGTCCCGGTACTGCCCCGTGGCGTGCGCCTGCGCTTTGATGATAGCCGCCGGCAATGGTTCCTTCTCGGTCCCGAGCGCGTGTTCGAGCCCGATGAGATGGCGCTCGAGATCCTGCAGCGCATCGATGGGGTGAGTTGCGTCGAAACCATCGTCCAGGATCTGGCGACGACCTTCGACGCGGACCGGGACGAGATCGCCGCCGACGTCATGACGTTCCTGCGCGGCCTTGCCGATCAAAGGATGGTCGACCTGTGAGCGATGTCGAGACGCTTCCACAGACCCAGCCTGCTCGGCCCGAATTGCAGCCGCCGATGGGTTTGCTGGCGGAGTTGACGCATCGCTGTTCCCTGCGTTGCCCCTATTGCTCCAACCCGCTCGAGCTCGACAGGCGCTCGGGCGAACTCGCGACCTCCGAGTGGAAGCGGCTGATCGATGAGGCTGCCGCGCTCGGCGTGCTGCATATCTATTTCTCGGGCGGCGAGCCGATGCTGCGGCGCGACATCGCCGAACTGGTCGCATATGCGCATCAAGCCGGGCTCTATACCAACATGATCACCTCCGGCGTCGGCTTTCAGCCGGCCGTGCTGGACGCGGTCACTGAGGCGGGCCTCGACCATATCCAGCTTTCCATTCAGGCGATCGATGCCGAAACCTGCGATCGCGTTGCCGGTTACACGGGCGCGTGGCAGCGCAAGCATGAAGTCGCTGCCGCCATCGCCCGGCTCGGATTGCGGCTCACCGTCAATGCCGTCGTGCATCGGGACAACGTGCAGCAGATTCCGGCCTTCGTAGAGCTTGCGGAAGAATGGGGTGCTGCGCGCATCGAGATCGCGCATGTGCAGTATTACGGCTGGGGCCTGGTCAACCGCGCCAGGTTGATGCCGACGCGCAAGCAGGTCGAAGCTGCGATGGTGGATGTCGAGGAGGCAAGAAGCCGCACGGCCGGGCGCCTCGTCATCGATTGCGTGCTGCCCGATTACTATGCCCGCTACCCGAAAGCCTGCATGGGCGGCTGGGGCACGCGGTTGATGAACATCACGCCGACAGGGCGCGCCCTGCCCTGTCATGCGGCCGAGACGATAGCGGGGCTGGTCTTCGACAATGTCCGCGACGCCAGCCTGTCGGAGATCTGGTATCGCGGCAGGGCGTTCAATGCCTTCCGCGGCACGGACTGGATGCAGGAGCCCTGCCGCAGCTGTGCGCGCAAGGAGCTGGATTTCGGTGGCTGCCGTTGCCAGGCCATGGCGCTGGCCGGCGACGCGGCCGCGACCGACCCTGCCTGCTCATTGTCGCCGCTGCATCGCGAGGTCGTTGCGCTGGCGGAAGCCGAAGCCGCCTCCGAGCGCAGCGATTTCATCTACCGGACCTATCAGGGCGTTTGACGCAACCGTCTCCAGGCGCCCCTCGCGTCAAATGTCCTTCTCATCCGCGCCGGCGCAGCGCCAGCGGACGACGCGCCAGTCGGGATGTTCGCCATTCCATTGCGCGACATAGGGCGCCGCGCTCTTCGCGCACTGGTTCGGCGAGACAGTGATCGCCAGCGGAATCCGCTCATTCCGGCAAATCGAGGGGTCCGTGACGAGGCAAACCGAAATGACGATCGCAAGCATCGACTGCTCCCCCACTTTTGCGTGGCCCAGCCCGTCCGACGACGAGGCAGACCGCGCGCCAGCCGCCATCGGAGAGGCTCATCCTACAGGTCTTTGACGGGAAATGCGAAGACCAACGGGCAGCGCATAGGGGAGGCTGCCGCGCTGGAGCATCTGCCTGAACCGCCAAGAGCGGATCATGCTTGTGATCAGCCTCGGGGACCGCTCGCAAGGCTGCCCCGTTCGACTGGCGGGGCGTGGCCGAAGCCCGCAGGATCACCGGCCTGCCTTTGGATGGCCGAAGGCGGCATGCCGTAGCGCTTCTTGAACAGATGGGTGAAATGCGAGGAGCTGCTGAAGCCCCAGGAAAAGGCGATATCGGTCAGGGTCTTGCCCGTTCGCGAACCGAACTCGAGCTCTTCCAGGCATTTCTCCAGACGCTCTTGCCAGATGTAGCTGGTGATCGTCGTGCCTTCATCGGCAAAGGACATGTGGAGATAGCGCTTCGTGCAATCCAAGGCCGACGAGAGCTGCTCGATGCCCAGGTCCGGATCGCTCAGGTTCTCGCGAATGAAGGCCTTGATCCGGGATGAAAGAGCCGCGCGCCCCGAGGTCCTGAAGGACGTTTGCGAAAGGAAGGGCATCAGCACGAGATCGAGCAAGGTGTCGGCGACCTGGACTTCGCAGCCCGCCGCCAGTGCCGGGGCCTCGTTAAAGGCGGACAGGACGAAATCATGGGCCAGGCGRCCCGCGCCTTCGCGAGCCGAAACCTGTTGCGCCAGGAGCGGATCGAGCGACACGCCACGTTGCTCCAGCAATTGCCGGGGTATGATGACGACATGATGCTTCGTCAGGGCCGCGCTCGTGATCACATGGGGCCTGGACACGTCGTAGATCAGACAGTCGCCGGGCGTGATGACGCAATGGCGGCCATCCTGCTCGAACAGCGAGGTGCCATCGGTCTGAAACAGCACCTTTATCGGGCGACCGCCCAGCTCAGTGCATGAAGCGGGGTGCGCGATCCGGTGTTGGCTGACCTCGATCTGGCAGAGCCGCAGCCGCCGGATCGTCGCATAATCGATATGCCCGTCGATCGTGCCGGCCCCGAAGGCATCGACGCGAAGCGGCCCGCATAGCGTGCCCAGCGCCTGAGCCCAGTACTCGGACCGCAGCGGAGCCGCTGTCGTGGCGGTGCTCAAGGATATGATCGCGTGGGTCATTGTCGCGCATTCCGCTTCGACCGTGCCACTCTACATCGCCGCCCCCTCACAAGGAATGGCCTTCGGCGCGTCCGGCCGGGGCGTGTCTTCGCGGGCAGACAAGGGATGCTTCCCTTTAGGGCAAGCGTCGCGAAGAGAAAAATACCACATTGCACGCCGGACATGCGCCATCAGACGCATGTAGAMGAGCACCGGATTTCCATGCGCGGGATCGAGGTGGTTCCAGACGCGTGATCATACCGGCGACAGGGAGGACGAAATCATGACCCAGACCGTTGCCATCCATCCCTCGATCGATCGCGGCCTCCCGCCGGCTTCCGCCGATTTCAAGGGCGGAACGCTCGTCTGCAAATRCACGGACCGCCCGGTAAAGGTCCGCGTCGACTCGCAATCGGCCCATAATCACGCCTGCGGCTGCACGAAATGCTGGAAGCCCAAGGGCGCGTTGTTTGCGATGGTCGCGGTGGCGCCGCGCAACAAGGTGACCGTGATCGAGAATGGCGACAAGCTCGCGATCGTCGATGAGTCCGCCACGATCCAGCGCCACGCCTGCAAGGGCTGCGGCGTCCATATGTACGGGCGCATCGAGAAGGCTGCCCATCCGTTCTACGGGCTTGATTTCGTTCATACCGAATTGTCGCCGGAAACCGGCTGGTCGCCCCCGGAATTTGCCGCCTTCGTTTCCTCGATCATCGAGTCGGGGGCCGATCCGGCCAATCAGGGCGCGGTACGCGCACGCCTGCGCGAAATTCGCCTCGAGCCCTATGATTGCCTCTCCCCGCCCCTGATGGATTTCATCTCCACCCATATCGCAAAGGCGTCGGGGGTTCTGAAATCCTGATCGGGATTGCTTGGGAGGGCCCGGGTCATGAAGACACGCGCAGCCGTCGCCTGGGAGGCGCGGAAGCCGCTGACCATCGAAACGGTCGAGATCGGCGGACCGAAGGCGGGCGAGGTCCTGGTCGAGGTGATGGCGACCGGCATCTGCCACACCGACGCCTACACGCTGTCGGGCATGGATTCGGAGGGCAAGTTCCCGGCGATCCTCGGCCATGAGGGCGCCGGCATCGTCCGCGAGGTCGGCGCCGGCGTGACCACGCTCAAGGTCGGCGACCACGTCATTCCGCTCTACACGCCGGAATGTCGGAATTGCAAAAGCTGCCTGTCACGCCGCACCAATCTCTGCACCGCGATCCGCGCGACGCAAGGCCAGGGCGTGATGCCGGACGGCACCTCGCGCTTCTCCTGCAACGGCGGCGAGGTCTTCCACTATATGGGCTGCTCGACCTTCGCGAATTTCACGGTGTTGCCGGAGATCGCCGTGGCTAAGGTCCGCGACGACGCGCCCTTCGACAAGATCTGCTATATCGGCTGCGGCGTGACGACGGGGATCGGCGCGGTGATCTACACCGCCAAGGTCTGGCCCGGCGCCAATGTCGTGGTCTTCGGGCTCGGCGGTATCGGCCTCAACGTCATCCAGGGCGCCCGCATGGTCGGCGCCGACAAGATCATCGGTGTCGACATCAATCCGGGCAAGCGCGCCATGGCCGAGAAATTCGGCATGACCGGGTTCATCAATCC
>NZ_JBFTZN010000116.1:0-16537 GCF_056406775.1 Allobosea sp. P1_A7 | reverse complement strand
GGCAAGAGGTCCTGTCAGGCAAGAGGTCCTGTCAGGCAAGCGGTCCGGTCAGGCAGGTCCAGTCGGGAATGCTCGCCTCCGGGCCTCCGGCCACCGTCGAGTTCGCCGGCCTGGGGCTGGCTTCGGAGCTTGTGTGATCAAGCGCATGCAAGCGGGCGCGGGAAGGGGAGATGATCCGAGGGAACCCCCGGAAGGCTCGGTCCGATGTCCCTTTACACCGCGTTTGCCCCTCAATCCATCACCCGGGACGTCAGGGTTTCGATCCTTGCACGCGTTCCCGTGTCTATCGCCGCAGGTGCCCTGGTCGGGGCCATCATCCTCATGGCCTCGGCCATGCTGCGCCTCCTGCCGGATGGCTTTGCCGTATCGCTCCATGGCCTGTCGGTGGCATTGCTGCTGGCCTGCGTCGCTCTGGCCTTCGAGCACGGCGCGAAGGATGCAGGTCGGATGATCCGCGATACATCAGCCTTCATCCGCAGGATGCGCCTGATCTGCCTGTCGGCAGCCTTCGCACTGGGCTTCCTGATCCCGGTGCTGATCAGTGTGATTCCGCGGCTCTGACCCAAAAGGGATCGCGTCTCCAAAGTGGGAGTTGATACAGCCAGCTAGAAGGTACCGGGGAGTTCATCGGCTGTGCCTCCGGAAACGTCCGCGATCCGTTGAGAATTTCGGCTCGCGGTCGATAGAGCCGAACCATGTCCCCGTTGTAGAGGCTGACCGACCAGAACCCATCGACAGGAACGTTCGTGGCCTTCAGTTCCTAATTCGTAGTGCCATCAATTCTGGTCGGGGCCACGGTGGGCCATGGTTGAATCCGCTTATGCCGCGATCGGGACCCGTTCCTTGGCAAGGGCGAAGAGCGGCAAGCCCCCGGAGCGGCGAGACCGGCGCTCGCCGGCTCAAAAGCTTCGCTATTCCCCTCTCGAGGTCCGCATCTGTGACGCGTTCCGGATGCCGGCCCGGGCTAGCGGTGGCGGACCGGCTGAAGGCTGGCATTCGAAGGCCTCCGAGGGAGGACGCCGCGGCCCCGGGGCCGTGCCCTGTCGATTATCGGCACGTCGCTCTGATGCGGTGATCGAGCGATCCCATGACCGTGTCGTAGAGCGCATTCCCGATGAGCGCATCTTCATGGCCGGCATCGACATTGGGGTTGTCATTGACCTCGAGCACGAGGGGCCGCTCTCCACACTCCTTGACGTCAACGCCATAAAAGCCGTCGCCGACCGTGTCGGCGGCAGCCAGCGCAGCTGCCAGCACGGATTTGGGCGTTTCGGAGATGGCGACGGCCTCGGTCAAGCCTTCCCGATAGTCCCGTGAGCCCGCGTTCTGCACAACCTGCCAATGGCCCGGCACCATGTGATACCGGCAGGCGAAGAGCGGCCGGCGATCGAGCACCCCGATGCGCCAATCGAAGCGGGTCGGGATGTACTCCTGAGCGACCAGGACGGGGGAGCGATCGAACCATTGCAGGCAGCGCACCCGAAATTCGGCCTCGCCTTCCACCTTGCAGACGCCTCTGGAAAACGAGCTGTCCGGGAGCTTGACGACACAGGGCAGGCCGAGCAGCGGGATCGCATCGCCGATGTTCCCGCGGTGCAGGAGCAACGTCTTCGGCGTCGGCACCCGGTGGCGTTCGAAGAGACGGACCTGGGACACCTTGTCGGCGCAGATCCGCATCGAGATCGGGTCATCGATCGAGGCCAGGCCGAGTTCGGCCGCACGCAGCGCGAACTGGTGGGTGTAATCGTCCAGGCGCGTGTGATCCCGGATAAAAACGCCGTCGAACTCAGCCAGCCGATCGAGGTCGGCTTCTGCGACGATCGTAACATCCAGATCCAGCTTGCGTGCGCTGGCGAGAAACTGATCCATTGCAGCGCGATTGGACGGGGCGAGCGTCCGGCCGGGGGTCCAGAGGACGGCAAGCGCAGGTCGAGCCTTCCGCGCCGGGAGCGCGCGTGACGCTGCAGGGTCGCCTTGTGGAGCTGTCATCCTGCGCGACCCGGCGAGCTCCGCGTGCCCGATGAAGACCGGGCGTAGCTGCTGAACGTAACGATTCCCTGAATGCGAGGRATGGGTTCAGCCCCTTTTCCGGAGTGTTGCCTCGCCGGGCGCCCCCTTCGATCGGAGGGGATCGCCTTTTCAGCAGCCCTCAGCACCTGCCTTTGAAACGACACCCGCACAGGCCAGGCTCGCCCGGCGGTTCTTCGTTTCAGAAGGCGCCATCGCATGGTTCTGTCAGAGGTTCCCGCCGAGCCGTCCAAGAGGCGGACGCCCCCGGCGCCGATTCCGGGCGATCGCCAGCTCGGCCGTCTGGAGCTGCTGCTGCGCCTGCGCCGCAACCCGTTGACGATCTGGCGCCAGCAGCATTTCCAGGACCCGATCGTCGCCGGCAAGAGCGTGCTCGGCTATGGCGTCGTCATCTCCGACCCTGCTGCGATCCGGCACGTGCTCGTCGAGAACAACGCGAATTATCCGAAGGACGCGCTTCAGAAGACCATTCTCGCGCCCGGCCTGGGGCAGGGACTGTTGACGGTCGAGGGCGACGCCTGGAAGCGGGCCCGCCGCACGCTGGCCCCGCTGTTCACGCCGAGGCGGGTCGAAGCGCTTGCCGCGAGGATGCTGCCCCCGATCGCCAGTCAGGTGGCGCGGATGGCGCAGCGACGCGCCGGCAGGATCGTCGACATCGGCGAGGACATGACGCGGCTGACCTATGACGTGCTGGCCGAGACGTTGTTCTCGAACGCGATCGCGGGCGGCGCCGTGGCCTTCGGGCAGGCATTGACCCGCTATTTCGCGACGCAGGGGCGCATCGATCCGCTCGATATCCTGGGCGCACCGGCCTGGATCCCGCGGATCGGCCGCATTCGCGCGCGGTCCGCCATCGATTTCTTCGAGCGGCAGATCGAGGCGATCGTGACCGACCGGCAAACGCTGCGCCTGTCTCAACCGCCAAGCGCCGATCCGCATGCCCGCGATCTGCTGGATGCCCTGCTCGATGCGCGTGATCCCGAAACCGGCACGGGCCTCACCGACGCAGAGGTCGGCGCCAATATCGTGACCTTCATCGGCGCTGGCCACGAGACGACGGCCAATGCCCTGACATGGTCGCTCTACCTCGTCGCGATGGCCGACGATGTCAGGGAGCGCCTCGAGGCCGAGGCCGATGCGGTGGCGGCCGACCCTGTCGCCGCAGTGCTCGCTGGCGATCGCCTGACCATGACGCGCGCGGTGATCGAGGAGGCCATGCGACTCTACCCGCCCGTGCCCTCGCTGTCGCGCGTCGCGATAGCCGAGGATGAGGTCGGGGGCGTCGCGATCCCCAAGGGCGCGCTCGCGATCATCTCGCCCTATGTGCTGCATCGGCATCGCTCCCTCTGGACCGCGCCGACGCAGTTCTGGCCGGAGCGCTTCTTGCCTGGAGCGCGCGAGACGATCGATCGCTATGGCTATCTGCCGTTCGGCGCCGGACCGCGGATCTGCATCGGCCAGCATTTCGCGATGATCGAGGCCGTGCTGAGCCTGACCCAGCTGATCGGCGCCTTCCGGTTCGAATACGCCGGAAGCGATCCGCCGGTCCCGCAGCAGCGGATCACGCTGCGGCCGCAGGGCGGCATGCCGATGAAGCTCCGGGCCCGTCGTTAGAGTGCCGTCCGCAAGCGTTGCGATCGATCGCCCCGGCCAGGGGGCTTTCTCCTCCCGAGCCTGAAGAGCCTGCCTTGCGCTGACCCAGCGTTCGTGGGGCGGGGCGGGAACAACGCTTCGCAATGTCCTAACGCAATCTACATCTCTCATCGCTAGCAAATCCCGGTCTCGCACAGGCGGTTCAGCCTTGCGGCGTCTGGCTGGGGGAAGCGGATCATGCATGCCATCGTCGGGCGCGGTGCCGGAAAGCTCGTGGGCGCCGTGGAGCCCTCGCTCCTGCGCGACGAACTGCTCGGCGAGATCTTCGAGGCATCCGTCCGGCGGACGCCTGAGCATACAGCCATCATCTTCGCAGCCGAGCGCGTCACCTATGCCGAGCTCGACGCCCGCGCCGACAAGGTGGCGCGCGCGCTGCGGGCGCGCGGCGTCGGGGCAGGGGCCTTTGTCGGCCTGTGGATGTCGCGCTCGCTCGACCTGCATGTCGCGCTGCTCGGCATCCTCAAGGCCGGTGCGGCCTATATCCCCTTCGACGCCGACGCCCCGCCCGAGCGCATCGGTGAATGCCTCGCCGATTGCGAGGCCCGTATCATCGTCATCGACGACGTCACCGGCGCGAAACTCGACCGGGAGCTGCCCGCCGAGGCCGTGCGCTGCCCCGACCTGATCGCCGCCGGCACGGACGCTCCGCCGGTCGATCCGCGCAGTGAGGGCGTGACGCCGGCGAGCCCGGCCTATGCGATCTACACCTCGGGCTCGACCGGCAAGCCCAAGGGCATCGTCATCGCGCACAGCAACATCTGCCACTATCTGCGCTCGTCGAACCACGTCTATGGCATGGCGGCTGACGACGTCTCCTTCCAGGGCGCCTCCGTCGCCTTCGATCTCTCGCTGGAGGAGATCTTCGTCCCCTATCTCGTCGGTGCGACGCTCTGGGTCGCCTCGGCGCAGGTGCTGGGCGAGGTCGAGCGCCTGCCGGCCTTGATGACCGAGGCCGGCATCACCGCGCTCGACACCGTGCCGACGCTGCTCGCGATGCCGCAGGACATCCCGAGCCTGCGCATCATCATCCTCGGCGGCGAGGCCTGCCCGCCGGCTGTTCGCCAACGCTGGTGCCGCCCGGGCCGCAAGGTCTTCAACTCCTACGGGCCGACCGAGGCCACCGTCGTCGCCACCGTCGACGAGGTCACGCCGGACGAGGCGGTGACGATCGGCCTGCCGATCCCGAACTACACCTGCTATGTCGTCGACGAACAGATGGCGATCGTCGGCCCCGGCACCGAGGGCGAGCTCCTGATCGGCGGCCCCGGCGTCGCCGCGGGCTATCTCGGCCGTCCCGAGCTCACCGCCGAGAAGTTCATCGCCAATCCCTTCGGCGGCGACGGCACCGACCCGGTGCTCTACCGCTCGGGCGATGCGGTCAGCATTTCGGAGAAGGGCAAGATCCTCTTCCACGGCCGCATCGACGATCAAGTCAAGCTGCGCGGCTTCCGGCTCGAGCTCGGCGAGATCGAGGCCAGGCTCTGCGACCTGCCCGGCATCGCGCAGGCGACCGTGGTGCTGCGTCGCGACGACGACATCGACCGGCTCGTCGCCTTCGTGGTGACGGACACGGCGACCGCCTTCGACCGTGCAGCGGTGCGCGCCGCCCTGAAGGAGACCCTGCCGCCCTATATGCTGCCCTCGCATTTCGAGGAGATGGCGAGCCTGCCGCGCCTGACCTCGGGCAAGGCCGACCGCAAGGCGCTGAAGGCGGCGCCGCTGACGATGGTGGCCTCCGCCGAGGAACAGGAGGAGCCGCGGAGCGCGACCGAAGCCGCGCTGCTCGACGCCGCCCGGCCGCTCTTCCCGGGCCAGACGATCGGGTTCGAGGCCGATTTCTTCGCCGATCTCGGCGGCCATTCGCTGCTGGCGGCCACCTTCCTTGCCGGCGTGCGTGCCAATCCCGCTTTGCCGAGCATCACGCTGGAGGACGTCTACAGCCTGCGCACCCTGCGCGCGATCGCCGCCCGGCTCGACGAGCGCAGGCAGGCCAATATCGGCCGGCCGCCGGCGCGCGATCTCACCTTCACGCCGCCGCCGCTGCGGCGCCGGCTGTTCTGCGGGCTGGCGCAGCTCGCCTGCATGCCGGTGCTGCTGCTGGCGCTGACCGGCCCCTGGCTGACGATCTATGTCATCTACGAGCTGATCACGGTCGACGGGCGCGTCGAGCTGCGCGAGATCCTGATGATGATGGGCATCTATGCGCTCGTCACGCTCTCGGTGATGATCGCCGGCATCCTCGGCAAGCGCCTGGTGCTCTGGCGCACGACGCCCGGCTGCTATCCGCTCTGGGGCGTCTATTTCTTCCGCTGGTGGCTCGCCCGCCAGTTCACCGGGATGGTCCATCTCAACCTGATGCAGGGCACGCCGCTGGCCAGGGTCGCCATGCGTCTGCTTGGCGCCCGGGTCGGCAAGGGCGTCTTCGTCAGCGGCTTCGAGGCCGGCGCGATCGACCTCATCGAGATCGGGGACGACGTCACGCTCGGCGGCAAGCTCAGCCTCGCCAATGCCGAGGTGATCGGCAACGAGCTGGTGATCGGCACGATCACGATCGGCAAGGACGCCTATATCGGCACCTCCTGCGCCATCRGCCATGACACGGTGATCAGGGAGGGCGCCGAGCTCGCCGATCTGACCGCGCTCGCCGCAGGCAGCCGCGTCGGCGCCTTCGAGCACTGGGACGGTTCGCCCGGCCATCGCACCGGCAAGGTCGATCCCGCGTCCTGGCCCCAGCACGCCCAGCAGCCCTCGGTGCCGGTCAGGGCGCTGCAGAGCGTCTTCTTCGGCGCCATGCTTCTGGTGATGCCGGCGCTGGCGCTGCTGCCGATCTTCCCGGCCTTCTTCATTCTCGACCGTTTCGACGGGCCGCTGCAGGAGCTGGTCGGCATCGACTATCGCTGGGTCCTGCCGGTCCTCGCCTGGCCGACCGCGATGGTGCTGATGTTCGCCACCGTCCTGCTCGTCACCGCGATCCGCTGGCTCGTGATGCCGCGCTCGGTCGAGGGCACGCATGCCATCGCCTCCGGCTACGGCCTGCGCAAATGGACCGTGGGCCTGGCCTCGGATGTGATGCTCCAGAGCCTGTCCTCGCTGTTCTCCACGGTCTACATGCGGCTCTGGTACCGCATGATGGGCGCCAAGATCGGCAAGGACACCGAGATCGCCACCAATTTCGGCGGCCGCTTCGACATGWTCGAGATCGGCGCGCATTGCTTCGTCGCCGACGAGGTCGTGCTCGGCGACGAGGATGTCCGCCGCGGCTGGATGACCGCAAAGCCCGTGCGCACAGGCGACCGGGTCTTCATCGGCAATGACGCGGTGGTGCCGCCCGGCGCCTTCCTGCCGACGGGCTCGCTGCTCGGCATCAAGTCGAAGCCGCCCGCCGACGTGGCGATGCAGCCCGGCGAGACCCGCTTCGGCAGTCCGCCGATCCTGCTGCCCTCGCGCCAGCGCTTCGACGATGCCGACATCGCCAAGACCTTCCGGCCTCCGCTCTGGCGCCGCATCCTGCGCGCCGTCCTCGAGCTGTTCAGCGCCTCGATGCCGACGATGATGTTCATCACGCTCGGCACGATCACGGCGGAACTCTTCCTCTTCCCCGCCCTCGAAAGTGCCGAAGGCTGGAGCGAGTTCGCTCCGGTCTTCGTCGCCTGCGCGGTCGGCACCTCGATTGCGCTGGCGACGGCGGTGCCGCTGATGAAATGGCTGGTGATGGGCGTCTACCGGCCCGGCAATCGCGGCCTCTGGTCCTGGTGGGCGCTGCGCACCGAGGCGATGACGACGCTCTACTGGGGCACCGCCGGTGCGATCCTGCTCAATGCGCTGCGCGGCACGCCGATGCTGCCCTGGGTGCTGCGCCTCTTCGGCGTGAAGCTCGGCCAGGGCGTCTATCTCGACTCGACCGACATCACCGAGTTCGACTGCGTCAGCATCGGCGACTATGCCGCGATCAACGCGACCGCCAACCTCCAGACCCATCTCTTCGAGGACCGGGTGATGAAGGTCGGCCGCATCGAGATCGGCCGCGGCTGCGTGCTTGGCGGGCTGACCACGGTGCTCTACGACACCAACGTCGCCGACCACGCCCGGCTCGGCCTGCTCACCATCGTCATGAAAGGCGAGACGATCCCGGCGCAAACCGAATGGGCCGGCGCGCCTGCCGCGCCGGCCTGAGGCGGCCTCGTCCGGCGGAGCGCCCAAGCCTTCKGGCGATGCGCGCGCTCATGCACGGGACCGATCGGGTGGATCGCTGACGTTCGCTCCAATTCCAGAGGTTCAAGCCTCGCCCGAGACCCGGCATTCGCTATCGGGCCATGCAGACCTCCAGCAGAACGATTGCCGCCACCCTCAATCCATCGTCATTCCGCTGCTATTTTGCGGCCGGTATAGAGAACATTTCAGGTATTGTTCCGCCGGAACGGATCGTCTTGATCCAGTCCTCCTCCTTCAGCAGATGCGCCCGCGCGGCGGCCAGGACCTCCGCAGCGCGCTCCAGCGGTACGACAACAACGCCGTCGTCATTGCCGAGGACGATATCGCCCGATCGAACCGGCACGCCCGCGACCGCGACGGTGCCATCGATCGTTCCGCCAAATCCGTGATGCGGTCCCCTCGGCACGATGGCGCGGCAGAACATGGCGAAGCCGGCCTTGCGCAGATCGGAGACGTCCCGCACCGCCCCGTCGATGACCGCCCCGCCGATCCGCCGCTGAACGGCCTCTTCCGTCATGACCCCGCCCCAGACGGCCGTGTCTTCGACGCCGCCCGCATCGACGACGATGATCTCCCCCGGTCTCGCCGCCGCGATCAGCGAGCAGATCGGCCCGCAATCGCCGACCATCGTCGTTACGGTGCGGGCCTGGCCGCAGAGGATCGTGTCGGCAGCGATCGGCTTGATCGCCGCCTTCATCACCTGCGTGCGGTTCATGCAGTCGGAGGCTACGGCCGGCGGGATTGCCCGCCAGGCCTGGAGTTCTTCGGCGCTGAGCGCCCTGAAGTCGGTTTCGCTCTGCTGAAAGGCCATTGTCTTGTTCCCGTGTGCGAGAGGTATTTGCCGGCCGTCAGTTCGCCTTGGCGTCCCAACCGGGATTGACGTTGTTCCGCAGCCGTCCCTCGAACAGGAATTCGAGCAGGATCTCGGCGGAGAAGGTGCGCATGTCGAGATAGCCGGCCTCCGAGTAGAAGGCGGCGTGCGGCGTCACGACGAGGCGCCCGGCGAGCCAGGAGGCGTTGCTGCGCCAGGCCTCGATCAGCGCCGGCGTCGGCACCGGCGGTTCCTTGGGCAGCACGTCGAGGCCGGCGGCGGCGATGTGGCCGCTCTTGAGCGCGTCGTGGAGGGCATCGACATCGACGAGCCCGCCGCGGGCGATGTTGATGAAGATGCTGCCGGGTTTCATCGCGGCGAACTGGGCTGCCCCCATAAGATTGCGCGTGTCGTCGGAGAGCGGCACATGCAGGCTGACGACGTCGGCGCGGCGCAGAAGTTCCTCCTGCGTGCGGACGCGCTCGATGCCCAGGCCGAGATCATGTCCCTCCGGCTGGAAGGGATCGACATAGATGACCTTCATGTCGAAGGCTGCGGCGCGGCGGGCGACCGCCGTGCCGATGCGCCCCATGCCGATCGCGCCGAAGGTCGATCCGCGGATACGGCGCACCACCGGCACGTCCTCGGCGACGAAGCCGGCGACCGGATCGGCCTTCAGCCGCGCCTCATAGCTGCCGAGCCCCCGCACGAGATGCAGCAGCATCGCCAGCGCATGGTCGGCCACCTCGGTGGTGCCGTAGTTCGGAACGTTCGAGAGCGGGATGCCGCGCGCGCGGCAGGCGGCGCCGTCGACATTGTCGAAGCCGACACCTACCCGCACGATCAGCCTGCAGCGATCGAGCTTGGCGACCACGTCGGCCGTGATCTTCATGCGGTGCCAGACCAGCACCGCGTCACAACTGCGCCAGATTTCATCCGGAATCGCGTCCGGATCTGTCTCGTCGAAAACGATGTAGTCCAGCCTGTCGCCCGAGACGCCGCGCTCGACGTCGAGATCGCGCAGATGCGCGTCGGGAACCAATACCTTGAGGGCAGTCATCGCAATCAATCCTGGCCGCAGCGTTTCAGAGAACCTTGTCGAGAAAGTCTTTTAGGCGAGGGTCGGAGGGGGCCTTGAAGAGGGTCGCGGGCGGCGCGTGCTCGACGATGACGCCGCGATCGGTGAAGAACACCTCGTCGGCGACCTCCTGCGCGAAGCGCATCTCATGGGTCACCAGCACGCAGGTCATGCCCTCCCGCGCGAGATCGCGGATGACGCTCAGCACCTCGCTGACCATCTCGGGGTCGAGCGCGGCGGTGACCTCGTCGAAAAGGATGGCGCGGGGCTGCATGGCCAGCGCCCGCGCGATCGCGACACGCTGCTGCTGGCCGCCGGAAAGCTCACCCGGATAGGCGCCCTCCTTGCCGGTCAGCCGAACCTTGGCGAGCAGGGCGCGGGCGCGCTCCGTCACCTCCGCAGGTTTCTCGCCGAGCACCTGGATGGGCGCCATGGTGAGGTTCTGGAGTACCGTGCGATGGGGGAAGAGATTGTACTGCTGGAACACCATCGCGACCTGATGGCGCAGCGGGATGAATGCGCGGTCGGTCCGGAGTTTCTCCACCTGGAAATCGCCGACGCGGATGCTGCCGCTGTTGATCGGCGTCAACCCGTTGATGCAGCGCAGGATCGTCGATTTGCCGGAGCCCGAGGGGCCGATGATGCAGACAACGCGGCCATCGTTGACGGAGAGCGAGACGCCCTTGAGCACGGGGAAGGCGCCGAACGACTTGTGGACGTCGCGCAGTTCGATGAAGGTTTTCGGAATGGCGGTCGTCATGGTCACCTCGCTCGCACGCGCCGTTCGAGCCAGCGTGTCAGGATCGCGATCGGAAAGCTGAAGAGGAAGAAGAGCAGCAGCACGAAAATGTAGACGGCCGTGGCGATGTGATCGCCGTCGCTGCCGATGACCGTGCGCGCGACCGAAATCACGTCGGAGGTTCCGGTGACCACGACGAGGCTCGTGCCGATGAACAGCATCGCATAGATCGTCATCAGGTTCGGCGTCATCAGCGGCAGCGCCTGAGGCACCACGATATGCCGCAGGATCTGCAGCCGGCGATAGCCGAGCGAACGCGCCGATTCCCACTGCCCGCTGGCGATGGCCTCGACGCCGCCGCGAAACACCTCGGCGATGTTCGCAGTCACCGGCAGGGCGAGCCCGACGATCGATTTCACCATCGGCGACAGGAAGACCGTGGCGCCGAAGACCGTGATCTCGAAGGGCAGCAGGTAGAGCATCGCGTAGAGCACGACCAGCCAGGGCGAGTTGCGCAGCACGTTCATTACGAATTCGGAGGGAAGGCGGATGAGTTTGCCCTGGGAGATCAGTCCGATCCCGAGCACGGCGCCGACGGCTGCGGCGATCGCCATCGCCCAGAGGCTGATGAGGATGTTCGCCGCAAAGCCCCCGGTCGAGCCGCTGAAGTCGGCCGAGCCGGAGAGCAGCAGCGGCGTGCGCAGCCAGATCTTCGCGAGAATGGCCGGCGTTTCGGCGCCATACACGGCGAAGAGCAAGGCGGCGAGCACGGCCGGAACGCCGATGATGCCGAGCAGGAAGGCGCGCCATTCGCGGCTCATGACGCCTGGACTCCGTATCCGGGGATGCGGAAGACGTCGCCCAGCCGGCGCAGGATGATGACGGCGAGGCTCGCCAGGGCGACGTAGAGAATCCAGATCAGCAGCATGACCTCGAGATTCCTGAAGGTCTCGAGGGAGATCTGCGTCGCGCCGTACATGATGTCGGGAACCGCGACGAGCGCTGCCTGCGACGAGGTCTTGATCAGGCTGAYGACATTGTTCGTCATGGCCGGCATCGACAGCCTGAAGCCAATCGGCAGCTCGACATGTCGAAAGGTCTGGAAGCGCGTATATCCGAGCGAACGCGCGCCTTCGACGGTCTGAGACGGCACGGCGAGCAGACCCGAGCGGATGATCTCGACCGCAATCGCGCCGTTGTAGAGACCCAGCGACAGCACCACGCAGGTGAAGCCCGAGAACAACGGCACGCTGCGGCCCGTCGTCGGATCTGTCAGCTTCAGCCCGACTTCGGAGAGCATGAAATAGAGGAAGAAGAGCTGCACCAGCGGCGGCGTGTTGCGGAACAGCTCGACCAGAACGGTCGTCAGCGTCTCCAGTACCGGCAGGCGGAAATGCAGGCAGAGCGCGCCCGCCACGCCGATCACCAGCATCAATGCGATGCCGAGCAGGCTCATCAGGATTGTCGTTCCCAGGCCGCGCAGCAGCCAGGTCTGGTAGAGGCCGTCGCTGAGCCAGCTGTAGTCGAGGCTCATGACAGAGGTCTCCGATCCCGCAGCAACTCGACCTCCGCCAGGCCACGCAGGTCATCGATGCCGAGTAGCGCCATGGCGATGTCGATCTCCTCTGCCAGCAAGGCGATGGCCTCGGCGGCGCCACGCTGGCCGCCGATGGCCGCCGCCATCAGCATCGGCCGTCCGACGAAGACGAAATCGGCGCCGAGCTTGAGCGCCTTCAGCACGTCGGCGCCACGCCGGATGCCACCGTCATGCATGACAGTCAGCCTCAGGCCGCGCTCGGCGATACGCTCCAGGGCGGCCAGCGAACTGGCGGCGCAGTCGACTTGCCGGCCGCCGTGATTGGAAACGATGATGCCGTCCACCCCGGCCTTCTCGGCCACGGCCGCGTCGCCGGCCGCCATGATGCCCTTGATGACCAGCTTGCCCTTCCAGCGTCGGCGCACCGCCTCGATATGCGGCCAGGACAGGGCATCGCGCCGGCCGATATCGCGGACCAGGTTCGCGGAAAAGACCGGGGGCCCCTGTTCGGCATCCATGTTCTCGAAGCGGAATTTCAGCGCGGCCAAGCGGTCGCGCAAGAGAACGCGCCGGAGCCAGCCCGGGCGCGACAGCCCCTGCCAGGCGAGGCCCAGGCTCGGCTTCACCGGTGAATGGAAGCCGTGCCGCGCGGCGCGCTCGTGCTTGGGGTGCACGGCGGTGTCAGCGGTGATCACCAGAGTGTCGAAGCCGGCCGCCTCGACGCGGTCGATCAGCCTCGCGATGCGGTCCGCTTCGCCTGGAATATAGGCCTGGAACCAGCTCGTCGCGCCGGCCGCCCGGACCTCTTCCATCGCTGTCAATGAAGCGCCGCTGAGGATGAAGGGGATGTCGGCATCGGCGGCGGCCCGCGCGAGCGCAATGTCGCCATCCGGGGCGATCAGCCGGCTGAGCCCCATCGGCGCGATTCCGAAGGGCAGGGGCCTTTCGACGCCGAACAGCGTTTTGGCGAGCGAGCGCCGCGAGACGTCGACGAGCACCTTGGGCAGGAAGGCGAGCTCGCCGAATGCACGAAGGTTGCGGGCGTGCGTCGCCTCGTCGTCGGAGGCGCCGGCGAGGTAGTGATAGAGCGCCGGCGGCAGCATGCGTCGCACGCCGGCATCCAGGC
Source organism: Allobosea sp. P1_A7 (assembly GCF_056406775.1). Lineage (NCBI taxonomy): Bacteria > Pseudomonadati > Pseudomonadota > Alphaproteobacteria > Hyphomicrobiales > Alloboseaceae > Allobosea > Allobosea sp. P1_A7. Next base: position 3,353 of record NZ_JBFTZN010000116.1, on the reverse strand, counting down.
CGGCGAGGCCGGCGCTGCGATCGATGGCGCGGCGCCTGTTGCGAGGAGCGACCTTCAACGCATGCATGATGAGCCGAACCCCGCTCGCTCGCGCCTGACCCTCCGCGCTCGCGCTACTGCGCCTTCTTCGCATCGGCAGCGCGCTTCTGGACGTATTCGCTCTCGCCGAGATTGTACTTCTTCTCGCCCTCGACCATCAGCCCGCCGGCCTCGGCCTTGATGATGGCCGTGTCGACCGCCTTGAGGAATGCGGGCTCGTTCTTGCGCACGCCGCCGGCGATCGGGACGTATTCGAAGGTCTGCAGCGCGATCTTGTACTTGTCCTTCCAGCCGTCCTCCATGACCTTCATGTTCAGGTTCGGGCCGTCAAAGGCGATGGCGTCGCAGCGGCCGCCCTGGAAGGCGCTGAAGATTTCGGCGGTTCCGGTGAACAGCACCAGCTCGGCGCCCATCTTCTCGCTCAGCGTCCGGTTGTAGAGATTGCCCTGGCTGCCGCAGATCTTCTTGCCGCGAATGTCGTCCCAGCTCTTGTAGGTCGCTTCCTTCGGCGCCATCAGGACGATACCGGCCATGGAATAGTAGTGCTGCGTGAAGTCGATGACCTTGCCGCGATCCGCGGTGACGCCGAGCGTCGCGAAGATCACGTCGATGCGGCCGGCATTCAGAAACTCGATCCGGTTCGAGGCGACGACCGGGACGTATTCGATCGCAGTTTCCGAGCCCAGCAGGTCCTTGGCGACGGCCCGGGCGAGATCCACCTCGAAGCCGACATTCTGGGCCTTGGGGTCCAGATAACCGAAGGGGATATAGTCGTTGCGGATGCCGACGATGAGCTTGCCGCGCTGCTTGACGCGGTCGAGTTGGTCGGCTTGCGCGGCGCCGAGCGAGGCGGCGAGGCCGAGCCCGATGAGCGATGCGCCGGTGAGGTAGCGTGCGCTGCGAACCGTGCCGGCCGAGACGGACATCATGGCGCGCAGGCGCCGCTGGGCGTTTTCGATGAACATGACGATCCCCGTTGTCCGAACGCTTGCCGGAATGTCCCTCGGACATCCTCGTGCGTCCTTGAGGGGATGATCATCTTGCGGAATATAATTTTCCAATAGAAAATTATCGCTGCAGAATAACTGGAGCTTATGCTGTCACATGAACGTCCGCCAGATCGAGGCCTTTCGTGCCGTCATGACCACGGGCAGTGTGACGCGCGCCGGCGAGAGGATGAGCATCTCGCAGCCGGCAGTCAGCCAGCTCATCGCCCTGTTCGAACGCCATTGCGGCTTTCGCCTCTTCGAGCGGCAGGGCAGCAAGCTGGCCCCGACGCGAGAGGCCCAGGCGCTGTTTGCTGAAGTGGAACGGATGTTCGTAGGCGTCGGTCAGATTGCCCGGGTCRCGACGGCGTTGCGCGACCAGTCCTGGGGGGCGCTCAGCATCGCCGCCTTTCCCGCCATCGCCCGTCGCGTCGTGCCCGACATTCTGTGGGGCTTCTGCAAGGACAGGCCCGACACGCGTTTTCGCATCGAAAGCATGCGTTCCCGTAGCCTGATCGACGCCGTCGCCACCCAGCATGTCGATGTTGGCTTTAGCTTTCTGCCGAGCGATCGGCCTGAAGTCGAAAGCACGCATCTTCACCGGCTGCGCGGGCTCTGCATCCTGCCCGCCGGCCATCGCCTGGCCACGCGCCGATCCATCGAGGCTCACGACCTGACGGACGAGGACTTCATCTCGCTCGGGCCGCAGGACCATTCGCGTTTCGTCATCGACAGGATCTTCGAGGAGCGAAAGATCCAGCGGCGCCTGCGCATCGAGGTCGGCCAGTCGGAGACTGCCTTTTCCTTCGTCGCGGCCGGCGCCGGTGTGGCGGTGGTCGATCCGATCAGCGCCTACAACAACACCAACCCCGCCGTCATCATCCGGCCGTTCTCGCCTGCGGTCGAGTTCGACATCTGGCTCATTCGCCCAAAGGCGGCGCGATCCTTCAACCTCGTCGACAGCTTCGTCGCGCATGCCCTGGCCGAGCTGGAACGCTTCGCCGACCAAGTCGCGGACGGGCACGGCATGAGTGATGAAATGCCTGCACCTGCCGAGGCGCCGCGCGCATGAACATCCGCCAGATCGAGGCCTTCAAGGCGATCATGGAACTCCGCAGCTTCACTCGGGCGGGTGAGAGGCTCGGGCTGTCTCAGCCGGCCGTCAGTAAGCTCGTTCTGCTGCTCGAACGCAAATGCGGCTTCGGCCTGTTCCATCGTCAGAGGAACGGCGTCATCCCGACCGCCGAGGCGCAGATGCTGTATGCGGAGGTCGAACGCGTCTTCCTCGGCGTCGATTCGATCCAGGCGCGCGCCAGGGCGATCCAGCGGCTCGACTATGGCGAAATCCGGCTCGTGGCCTTTCCCTCGCTCGCCACCCGCATCCTTCCGCCGATCCTGGCCGAATTCCTGGAGGCGCGGCCTGGCCTGCGGATCGAGATGTCGAGCCGCAATTCCTGGCTGCTGGTCGAGCGCATCGCCACGCAAGCCGTCGACGTCGGCTTCGGCATGTTCGCGGCTGACAGGCCGGGCGTGCGGTTCGAGAAGCTCTGCACCATGCGCGCCGTCTGCGCACTGCCGCCGGGCCACAGGCTGGCCGGACTGGATGTGGTCCATGCGACCGATCTCACCGGGGAACGCTTCGTCGGCATGGTCGAGGAGGATCGCGCGCAGTTGCAAGTCGACAAGGCCTTCGCCGAAACCGGAGCCCGGCCCAACGTCGTCCTGACGGCGCAACTCACCGAGGCCTGCTGCTCATTCGTCGCGGCCGGCGTCGGCGTGTCGGTCGTCGATCCGTTGAGCACCGAAGGTTTCGCGAGCGGCCAACTGGTCGTTCGCCCTTTCCGGCCCGCCGTGGATTACGACATCTGGGTCGCCCTGCCGAGCTTCCGCGATGCCGCGCTCGGCACGCGCGCTCTCGTCGAGCATGTCAGGACCGGCTTGACCCGCAAGCTCGCAATCATGGCGACAGCCATCGGGGAGCCTCCGATCTAGCATATCTTTTCGTTATGTCTGAGGCGGCAGAAGCGATTTGACCGCAGGCCTCGTGCGACCGCCTCTATCGTGGAAGGAACTTCTTCGCGAAAGAGAGGCAGGAATGCCGCCCATCACAGTCCTCACCCCCACCGGAACGCTAGGTTATGGCTTTGGCGAAGAAGCGCTCGCGCGCGGCATGTCGCTCAACCCAGCCGTGATCGCCGTCGATGCCGGGTCGACCGATCCGGGTCCGCATTATCTCGGCTCGGGCAAGCCCCTCGTCTCGGACGTCAGCATCAAGCGCGAGCTGACCGCCCTGATCCGTGCCGGGCGTGCGGCTGGCATACCGGTTAT
>NZ_JBFTZN010000115.1:0-16593 GCF_056406775.1 Allobosea sp. P1_A7 | reverse complement strand
GTCCGGAACCCGGCCTCCAGTGCGGCTGCCAGTGCGTCGCCGTTCTCGTAGCCCACCAGGTCGCGACCGGGGACCGTCATTGTCGTGGCGCTGATCGCCTCCGAGGCGTCGCCGAAGACGTTGCTGAGACCGGCCACGGCGCCCGTCTCCGTGACGATGCACCCGGCCACGATCGCGCCATCCGCCCGCCCGGCCAGCATCGTGATCCCAGGCGTCGTCAGGAATGCCGGCAGGAAAAGCGGCGGCTCGCCAGCACGTCCACTCCAGGCCGCCTCCCATGCGCCCAGCTCCTCGGCGTCCATGATCGGGCGCCAGCTGAGCCGCGTTCGTCCGGCGCCCAGGCCGGCGGGCCGATGAATCCAGCGAGCATCGAACAGCGGCTCGAAGCCGAGACCGTCCAGCGCGAGCGCCCGGTAACTGTCCTTGACGAAGAAGGCCTCGGACGCCCGCGCTGTCCGTTTTGCGATGGCGTGCAGCTGAACCTGAGGATCGATTTCTGGGTCGACCGTGACGAGATGGGGGTAGAAGCGCGGCGGCGTTCCCGAGCACGCGGCGCAACCGTCGACATGTTCCACGCCAAGGCCGTGCGCGCGCCACATGGCGGTGCACAGCGCGGCGTTGTCGAGCGCCGCCATGCGACGAAACTCCGAAGCCACCATGCTCTCTGCCCGCGTCCGACGGCAGGATCGGATCGCTCCTGCAGATCAGCCATGCCGTAACAGGGCAGGGCCCGGCTTTCCATACAGCTCGAACGTGGCCGGGAGCGTCTGGTCTGTTCCGCGCGGGTCCGTCATAGGCTGCCGGGGGCCGGGCCGACGCTCCTGGAACGTCCGCGAGCCGCGGACACCATCCACTGGATCATCGAACCGGATATCGTATCCGGTTCGATGATCTAAGCCTTTGTGTTTGCATCGGCTTTGCCCCGAAAACCGCAATCCACTTTTCGGGCCGATGCCTTAGAACAGCCGCTCGGTCGTCTCGCGCAGCTTCTCGGCCTCGGAGCGGAAGGTCCGGTATTCATGGCGTCCGGTAACGGGGTGGCGCCGATGCCAGAGCGTCTCCAGCCAGAACGGCCCGGTGTCATCGCTCGGGAAGACCGGCCGCCACGCATACCACCCGCTCCAGAGGCAGTCTGAAGCCGGGATCGGACCGGCATGGCGCGGGGCGGCCGTCATGATGCTTCTCCGCTAGAGCACTGGTGAAAATGGAATCTCCTGCAATGCCTTATCGCCTTGTCTTCACGTGATTTCGTACGCCGGACCGCTCCGCGGTCCTACTGGAATTGCTCTGTCTTCACGCAATTCCGGAGGCAAAACCGCTACGCAGTTTTGCTGGAATTGCTCTGCCCCTTCAGCGCCTCCGGAGACATGTTCTCCTCCTGCGCCGAAAAGACATTATGCGCGTAAGCGTCGAGAATAGCTTCCGACTTGATCAGGCGGCCTGCCGCCTCTTCGGCGCGATCGGCCTTGTAGAAATCGAGCTTCTGGATCTTGGCGATCCAGGTCTTGAATTTGGTCAGTTCCTGCTCGTTCTCCTCGAGCTCCGCGAAGGTGAAGTGCTTGACGCGGGTCTCTTCTGCGATCTCCTCCTCGAAGGCGATGCACTTCTCGATGAACTCCTTGTACTCGTCGTCGCGGTCGGCATTGAACCGGGCGATGATCTTGTCCTGCTGCTTCTGGTCGAGGCCGACCGTCGCCAGCAGCAGCGCTTCGCCCTCGGCCTCGGCGATCTCGTTCTCCAGCATCTTGAGGCGCCGCAGATGGTCATCGGTCTTGGGCAGCACGCAGACGCCGCCCTGCAGATAGACCGCGCCCATCCCCTTCAGCTTGCGCCAGATCGAGACCCGCTTCCGCGCCGGCTCGGCGGGGACCTTGTAGGTCAGCAGCAACCATTCCAATGCAGACATCGAACCTCTCGGAACCTCTTGAATGTTACGGTCGTTACAATCATACTGAACGGAATATCGCGTATCGATCATACCACGGTCGCGCTAGAAGATCTCATCCTGCTGCGCAGCCTGCGAAACGAAAGCGACAGCCATGATCTCATGGGCAACAGCCGCCCCCGCCATTTCCGCGACGTTCCTCGCCTCGCTCGTCGAGGTGGTCGAAGCCTTCACCATCGTGCTCGCGGTCGCAACGGTGCAGGGCTGGCGGCCGGCCCTGACGGGAACGGCGGCAGGGCTCGGGGTTCTCGGCCTTCTCGTCCTGGCGCTCGGGCCCGTGATCGATCGCATCCCGCTCCAGGGGCTTCAACTCGTCATCGGCGTGCTGTTGCTGCTCTTCGGCCTGCGCTGGCTGCGCAAGGCGATCCTACGGGCGGCGGGCATCATCGCCTTGCATGACGAGGAACTCGCCTTCGCCAGGGAGACGGCGAGCCTGACCGAGGCGGAGCGCCTCGATGCGACGCAGCGCAACTGGATCGCGGGTCTCGCCGCCTTCAAGGCGGTGGTGCTGGAGGGCGTCGAGGTCGTGTTCATCGTCATCGCCGTCGGCGCCGGGCGCGGGCTGCTCTGGCCGGCGGCCGTGGGGGCGGTCGCGGCCTGCCTCCTTGTTCTGGTCATCGGTTTCGCCGTTCACAAGCCGCTGTCGCGCGTGCCCGAGAACGCCCTCAAATTCGGCGTCGGCGTGATGCTGTCGGCCTTCGGCGTCTACTGGACCGGGGAGGGGCTCGGCGTCGCCTGGCCCGGGCATGATCTGGCGATCCCGGCTCTTGCCGCCGTGTTCCTGGCCGTCGGGCTCAGCCTGGTCCCGGTCGCCCGTCGTCCCCGGACAATCGAGCCCCAGGAGATTGAACCCCAGGAGATGACCCGATGAACCTGCTGCGTCTGATATTTCGCGAACTCGTCGGCCTGTTCGTCGATGACGAGAAGCTGGCGCTTGCCATCCTGGCCGTGGTCGGGGCGTGCGGGCTGCTTGTCCGCTACCAGCAGGGCGCCTCCAACACGGTCGGCTTGTTGCTGCTCTTCGGCTGCATCGGCGTCCTGTTCGCCAGCGTCGTCCAGGGCGCGAGGCGCTAGCTCGATCGGTATCCGGTGCAGGACGCTGGTGGACGCGCGCATCTCGAATAGTGGATCCCGGCAGCGGACATGAACGCCTTCAACGACGCCATCGTCGGCAAGATCGAGAACATTCGGGAGTTCCGCTAAGGGTTGGCTTTGCCCGTGATGGTGTTCAGCGTGATCGTCCTGAGCATCCCTGCCGTGGCCAGTCAATCAAATCGCCTTGGATCTCCGGCGGCAATCGCGGGCGTATTCGCGGCGCATTTCCTTCAATTGCTCCCGATCGAGCCGCGAGGTGTGTCCTGGCTTGGTAGCCTTGCGAGCTTCCTCGCGACACGCCTCGCGAGCGCTATCGCCGCTCTGCCTGGCTTGCGTGGGCAATGCGAAGATAGCCAAAATTGCGACGGAAAGCGCAACGTGGAAGTGCATGTCAGGCTCCTTTTGCGGAGGCAAAATTCGCTGCAGTTGACGCTATTGGAGATTGGCGCCGCGTCTGGTTGGCTGAGCACTAAAAGTGCCCCAGCAGTCACGGGAAGCAAAAGTAAGCAATTCACATTGAACGGCGTCAAGGGGCAGCAGCTCCTCCTTCGTCAGGCGCCGCATCATGTCGGCCGTGTCGGCATAGTGGACGCCATCGCGGATGCGACCTTCGAACTGATCCGCGTCGCGTAGCGCCACGAAAAGCTGAAAATCCTCTTCCTTGCCGTCGGCGACATCTGCGATCTCGTCACCCCTGCAGAATGCCGAAACCTCTTCAGCCCCGCCGGATTTGCGTCCAATTGATCGTTCGGCGCTCCAGGGCAGGCGGGCGAAGCCCGAAGGGCTCCATCGCGACGGTCGCACAGGTGGCCCGCGCTGAATCCGATGGTGGGCCCGGCGCCCGGGAACAAGCCGCCTCGCGCTCGATCTGCGCTCCCCGGGCTAGCCGCGTCCGTTCGGCTTGCGCGGCATGGCTGGCGCGGTCGACTGCCTGACGATCAGCTCCGGCGGGAAGATCCGGCTTTGGACGGGCTGCGCTTGTCCCATCGCATCGAGGAGGCAGTCGATCGCCGCATGCGCCATTGCCGAGAGCGGCTGCCTGACGCTGGTCATCGGCGGGTTCATCAGCCGGGCCAGGAACAGGTCGTCGATGCCGACCAGCGAGATGTCGTCGGGAATCACCAGGCCCTGTTCGCGCAAGCCCGCCGCGAGGCCGATCGCCAGCAGGTCGTTCATCGCGATCACGCCGGTCGGGCGCTGCTGCAGTCTTGCGATGGCGAGTCCGGCATCGATCCCGAGTTCCGCGATCATGTCGTCGCCATACTCGTTCGGCGGCAGCGAAATCTCATGGACAGACCCGTCCAGGCCATGTCTCTGCGCTGCCGTCCTGAAGCCGTTCAGACGCGCCGCGCGCGCTGCCGTTTGAAGCGGTCCCGTGACATAGGCGATATGCCGATGACCCAGACCAACGAGATGATCCACCGCAAGCGTCGTGGCCAGCGCGTTGTCCGTCGATACCACGGTGATGCCCTGGGCTGCCGACAAGGCGGCATTGCCCTCGAAAGCGACGATGGCGAGCCCCTTGGCGGCAAGGCCGGAGAGATGCCGGGGGTTCAGCAGGGACGAACCGGTGATGATGCCGCGAACGCCGAAAGCCGCCAGTTCCTCGGCAAACTCGGTCTCCCGGTGCGGGTCCCGGTAGGTGTTGCAGAGGATCACCTGATGCCCCCGCGCCTGGGCGGCATGCTGGATCGCGGTGGCGATTTCGCCGAAAAACGGGTTTGCGACCGACGGCACCAGAAGCCCGATCACGGCCGAGTGCCCGGTCTTCAGCTGACGCGCGGCCGAACTCGGCTTGTATCCGAGTTCCGCGACGGCGCTGCGGATGCGCTCAAGCGTGGCGGGGGTCATCTTCGCATGGCGATCGTTCAGGAAATTCGAGACACTTGAAGCCGAGACGCCGGCTATCCGCGCCACATCGAGAATGGTCGCCACCCCTTGGTTTCTCCCCTTTTTGGTGTTGGTGCATCGTTGCACCGATGCTGGAACCGTGCAACAAATCGCGACAACAACTGTGCGGCCCCTTCATGGACGAACGAGAATCAAGGGCCGAAGCAGGGTAGCAAGGGAGAGCGAAATGGGCATGAAGGCATCACGGCGTGATGTGTTGCGTTTCGGGGCGCTGATCGCGTCGCCGGCCATTCTGAAGCTGACTGGCGCAGGCGCGCTGTCCTCGCCGGCCGCTGCCGCGGAGCCGGGCCGCCTGCGTATCGCCTGGTGGGGCGGAACCGACCGGGCACGCCGGACGCAGGCCGCGATCGATGCCTTCAAGCTCGGGCGTTCCGGGCTCGAGATCGCTCCTGAGACCGTGGGCTGGGATGCCTATTGGACCAAGCTTGCAACCCAGGTCGCCGGCGGCAATGCGCCCGACATCATTCAGATGGATTACCGCTACCTGCCTGAATATGCGCGTCGCGGCGCGCTGCGGGCGCTCGACGATCTCGTCCCTTCGGTCATCGACCCCAGCGATTACGTTCCCTCGGTGCTCGAGGCCGGCAAGATCGACGGCAAGCTCTATGGCATCCCCATGGGCATGAACAGCGACGTCCTGCTCTATGACAAGACGATGCTGGAGAAGCTCGGCCTTGCCGCGCCAAACCCGGAGATGAGCTGGGCCGAATTCGCGACGCTCGGCGAAAACATCACCAAGAAGGCGAACCGCCGCGGCTATTTCGGTTCGGCCGATCCCAGCGTGATGGAGCCCGAGCTCGAATACTGGGTGCTGACGCGCGGCCGCACGCTCTATGACAAGGACGGTCGTCTCGGCTTCACCCGCGACGATGCCGAGTCCTGGCTGGCGCTCTGTGCCGAGATGCGGGGCAGGGGCGCCATCGTTCCCGCCGATCTCGCAGCGACCGACAAGATCACCATCGACAGCGACCTGCTGACGACGGGCCGCGCCGCGATCACCTTCACCAACAGCAACCAGATCGTCGGCTACCAGGCCGTCAGCAAGAGCAAGGTCGGGATGGCCTTCCATCCCAAGGGCGAGAAGCCGGGCGAGTATCTCAAGCCCTCGATGATGCTCTGCGTCTCGGCGACTGCGGCCGATCCCAAGACCGCTGCAGCCCTGATCGACTTCATGGTGCTGAAGCCCGAAGGCGCCAAGCTGCTCGGCGTCGAGCGCGGCGTCTCGCCCTCGGAGAAGATCCGCGCCCTGCTGGCGCCGGAGCTCGACGAGGGCGGGCAGATGCAGGTCGAGCATCTCTCGCAGCTAAGCAAGCGCGGACCGGCACCGCTCCCTCCGGCGCCGCCGAAGGGCGCGGCCGAAGTCACTGCCCTGATCCGCCAGGCGGCCGAGAAGGTCGGCTTCAAGCAGCTCACGCCGCAACAGGCCGCCGAGCAACTGGTCTCCGAGGCCGAGCGCATCCTCTCGAAAGCCTGATCATCCATGGCTCACAGTGCCAGTCTCGCCGCCTCAACGCCGGGCCCTGTCGCCCGGCGTCGCTGGGACGGCGTCAGGAATGCCTTGCCCGGCTATCTCTTCCTCACGCCGTGGCTCGCGGGCTTCGTGCTGTTCACGCTCGGCCCGACGCTCGTCTCGCTCTATCTGTCCTTCACCGACTTCGACCTGCTGCGCGCGCCGCAATGGGTCGGCGCGGCGAATTATCAGCGGATGTTCTCGTCCGACCCGAAATTCTGGGCGTCGGTCAGCGTGACATTGACCTATGTCGTGCTCTCGGTGCCGCTGAAGCTCGCCTTCGCGCTGGCCGTCGCGATGGTCCTCGATCGTGGCATCAGGGGCCTCAGCATCTATCGCGCGATCTTCTACCTGCCGTCCCTGCTCGGGGGCAGCGTCGCGGTCGCGATCCTGTGGAAGCAGGTCTTCGGCTATGAGGGCCTCGTCAACGAATTCCTCTGGTTCGCCTTCGGCATCAACGGACCGAGCTGGATCTCGAATCCGGCAACCTCGCTCTACACGCTGGTCCTCCTCAGCGTCTGGCAGTTCGGCTCGCCGATGATCATCTTCCTCGCCGGCTTGCGCCAGATTCCGCGTGATCTCTACGAGGCAGCCAGCATCGATGGCGCGACGCGGCGTCAGCAGCTCACCCGCATCACCTTGCCGCTGCTCGCCCCCGTGATCTTCTTCAACTTGGTCCTGCAGACGATCGAGGCGTTCAAGGCGTTCACGCCGGCCTTCATCATCAGCGGCGGCACCGGCGGCCCGGTCGACTCGACGCTGTTCTACACCCTCTATCTCTATCAGCAGGGTTTTGCCTATTTCCGCATGGGCTATGCCTCGGCCCTGGCCTGGGTCCTGTTGCTGACGATCGCCGCCTTCACGGCGCTCACCTTCTTCTCGCAACGCTTCTGGGTCTATTATGAAGACGAACAGCGCTGACGGCCGCCTCGCGCCGGAGGCGATCGACCGGTCGTGGCGGGCGCTCCCCAAGCATATCGCGCTCGCGCTTGCCTCGCTGGCGATGCTCTATCCCTTGCTCTGGATGTTGAGCAGTTCCTTCAAGCCGGAAGACGAGATCTTCAGCGATCTCTCGCTCTGGCCGAAGGCGGTCACCCTGGCGAGCTATGTCGAGGGTTGGTACGGTCTCGGCATCAATTTCGGCCGGTTCTTCCTGAATTCGCTGATCGTCTCGGGGCTGGCCGTCATCGGCAACCTGGCGGCCTGTTCGCTCGCCGCTTTCGCCTTCGCGCGGCTTGAGTTTCCGCTGCGGAAATTCTGGTTCGCGGCGATGCTGGGCACGCTGATGCTGCCCTATCACGTCACCCTGATCCCGCAATATGTCCTGTTCCAGAAGCTTGGCTGGCTGAACACGTTCTGGCCGCTGGTCGTGCCGAAATTCATGGCGGTCGACGCCTTCTTCATCTTCCTGATGGTGCAGTTCTTCCGCGGCATCCCAAGGGAACTCGACGAGGCGGCCGTCATCGACGGCTGCGGACCCTGGCGGATCTACTGGAGCATCATGCTGCCCTTGTCGAAGCCGGTCCTGGCGGCGGCCGCGATCTTCTCCTTCATCTGGACCTGGGACGATTTCTTCGGTCCGCTGCTCTATCTCACCGATGTCGCCAATTACACGGTGCCGCTGGCGCTGCGCGGCTTCGTCGATGCGACGAGCCGCTCGTCCTGGGGGCCGCTCTTCGCCATGTCGGTGCTCAGCCTCGTCCCGGTCTTCGCAGCCTTCCTGATGTTCCAGCGCCATATCATCGAGGGTATCGCGGCCTCCGGCCTGAAGCGGTGAGCAAGCGATGAAAGCGACCGCCACCTCCGTCCCGCCCAAGCCTGTCCAGCTCGGATCCTCGATCCGCGGGGAATGGTTGCTCGACTGGAGCAAGCTGACGGTCAATCACGGTGCCTATGGCGCCACGCCCAAAACCGTTCTCGCCGCCCAGGACGCGTGGCGCCGGGAGATGGAGAGCCAGCCTTCGCTCTTCATGCGCTCGGTCCTGCCTCTGGCCCTGCGGCAGGCCGCGGGCGCGCTGGCGGATTTCCTCGGTGCGAAGGGCGAGGACCTCGTCTTCGTCGACAACGCCACGAGCGGCTGCAACGCCGTCCTGCGCTCGCTGGATTTCGCGCCGGGTGACGAGATCCTGATCCTGAGCCACGCCTATGGCGCGGTTCGCAACACGGTCGCCTACCTCGCCGAGCGCAGCGGAGCCCGCATCGTGGAAGCGCCGATTGCGTTTCCGCAGCCTAGCGCCGCGCAGATCGTCGCGGCTGTCGCGGCCGCCATCACGCCACGCACCCGCATCGCGGTGCTCGACCATATCACCTCGTCCAGCGCGCTCCTGCTGCCGATGGCGGAGCTGATTGCGGCCTGTCACGCGGCGGGCGTACCGGTGCTTGTCGATGGAGCCCATGCGCCCGGCCAGATCGCGCTCGATCTCCAGGGCCTCGATGCCGACTGGTATGTCGGCAATTGCCACAAATGGCTGATGGCCCCGAAAGGCTGCGCCTTCCTGTGGACCAGGCCGGACCATCAGGCAGCGATCCATCCGCTGACGATCTCGCATGGTTTCGGTGGCGGCTATCTCGCCGAGTTCGACTGGACGGGCACGCGCGACCCCAGCGCCTTTCTGGCCGTGACGGCGGCGCTCGCCTTTCATCAGGATCTCGGCGGTGCCGCCCTGCGGGCGCGCAATGCCGATCTCGCGGGGCGTGGCGGTGAGATCCTCGCAACAGCGCTCGGTACCGAAGCCGGCTCCGGGCCGGAGCTCGCGCGGGCGATGAGGCTGGTGCGCCTTCCCGTGCGCTTTGAGGCGAGTGCGGAAGCGGCCTTGGCGATCCGGCGGCGCTTCGAGGCCAGGGGCTGCGATGCACCGGTCTCCGCTCTCGCCGGTGGGCTGTGGCTGCGGCTCTCGGCCCAGGCCTATAACGAGGAGGCCGATTACGAGCGGCTTGCCGTGCTCGTGCGCGCCGCCCTCGCCGCGTGACGGAGCGGGCGCGGGGGTATTGGCCTCTGCGAGGCGAAAGGCGGGGCAAGCGGCTCTTGCTTGGGCCGCCTTCCATCCCGCCCCGATACAGGCGGCCCGCTCGGTGAGGGCAGGGGACGGCGCGGTTGCGGGCTTGGTTTATTCTTGCGCCAACCTTACAAAACGTGCTGCGGTTCCCCATGTGCAAAACACGGTCGCCGAGAACGAGCCGCTTTGCGGTTGATCTGTTCCGGCGTGGCCGCATGTGAGAAAATGGCTGGCTTGTCCCTGCAAAGCGAGACCCGTCGCGGCGCCTCTGCGCGTCGCGGGCGGCTGAACGGCCACATTCCTGACCTCCGAAGCCGCACGGTATCCGGGCATTCCAGTTCCCCTGCGGATGGCGCCGCGGGCCGCTTTGCGCCGACGCGACCGGGAGGACACTGGCAATGAGTCTCAACTTTCCCAATCCGATCCGACGCTTCGATGCAGGGCGCTCCTGTGTCAGCTTCTGGGGTTCCGACGCAGCGCTGGAGGTCACCTTCCAGGTCGATTTCGCGGCCTTGCACAAGCTCAGCCCGAGTGCGGGCGATGTCGAGGCTGCGGTTCTCGCCGTCTTCGACCAGAACCGTGACACGATTTACCAGGCTGCCCGCTCCGCCTATTCCCGGCATCGCGGCGGCTATCACCGGCTGACGGCGGAGAGCTTTTGACGCCCCCGCCCCAAGGACAATGAAGACATGACCACGACAGCCTACAAGGCAGGGGACCTCCTCAGCCTCACCAACGACATGATCAACCAGCCGCGGCCAGGTCCGTTCGAGGTTCTGCGCGTCATGCCCTCCCGCGACAACGCCGAGGAGCAGTATCGCGTGCGCGGGCCCGATGGCCGCGAGCGCGTGATCGGGCATCACGAGATCGTCGGGAATGGCGGCGCCGCCAGCAAGATCTAGGAGGGGGAAACCGATGACCGATCGTTCAAAGCTCATTGCCAATGCCGATAATGCGTTCCTGAGGACGCAGACCCAGTCATCGGTGCGCAACCGGATCCTCTCCGAGGAGGAGAGCGCCATCCAGGCCCGCGAGGCCAAGACCGCGAGGCTGAAGGCTGAGCGGTTGGCCAAGGAGGCGCTGGACCGCGAACTCCTCGCAGCCGAGCCGCCGAAGCCGAAGAAGCGCCGGCCTGCCTCCGCTTGAACGGACGGTCGGCATCCCGATCAGAGCGAGTGCTTCGTGGACATCACCGTCACCCAGAGCTCCGATGACACCGTCTGGCTGCTGAGCGACCTGCTCGGCCGGCCGATGGGCGAAATCACCGAAAACCCCGCGGGCGAGTTCCGGCTTGTCACCGCGGGCCAGGCGCAGGAGACGATGAAGGCCATGAAGCATGGTCCGTTTCCGAGCCTCGATGCGGCGCTGGCCGAGATCGAGCGCTTCACGCGCAGCGCCTGCCGTCGGGTCTCGGTGAAAACCGGGAATGGCGAAGTCCCGGCATAAGGCAGCAAGCTCCGGCGCCGACCCCGGGCTAGGCTCTCCGCAGTAACGGGAAGACCATTCCACATGTGATGAGAGCGATTGCTGCGAGTTGGGGCGGCGTCGGGATTTCGCCTAGCACCACCGCGCCGATCACGACCGTCGCAACCGGAATGCAGGGCATGAAGAGCGAAGCCGGTTGCGGGCCGAGCTGGCGAACCACATAGGTGTAGAGAACGATCGCAGCCGCACCGGCCAGGAAGCCCTGGATCACGAGTTGCGTGGCGATTTCGGCAAGCGGGGCGGCCGCGAACCCGCTCGGCGCCAGGGCGTGCAGCAGGGGCAGCGGCAGGCAGGAGAGCAGGACGACGGCGATCGTCGCCGTCACCGCATCGACCGACCAGCGCCGGGCCAGCACCGCATAGGCCGAGAACATGATCCCCGATCCGGCAAAGAGCAGATCGCCGCGCCAGGTGTCGCCGGCACTGAGCCCTGCATGGAAAACGAAGAGCAGCAGCCCGGCGATGATCGCGCCGATGCCGATCAGCCGCGCGCCGGACACCGTCTCCCTGAGCGCGATGCGCGAAAGCACCAAGGAGAAGAAGACGATGGAGGCGGGAGAGAGCGCGGCGGCATGGGCGGCCGGCGCCTGGGTCAGCCCCTGATTGATGAGCAGCGAGTAGGGCAGCCCCGCCAACAGCGCCAGCAGCCCGGCTTTCCGCCAGCCCAGCGCCTTCAGCCGTCTGGTGCCGGTTTTACCAAGCACCGGCAGGAAGACGAGACCCGCGCCGAGAAAGCGCAGGGCTACGATATCGGCCGCGGTCAGATGCTCGCGCAGGCTGAAGCGGGCGGCGACGAACTGGAGGGTGGTGATCGCAACGAAGGCCGCACCGGCCAGGATCGCCAGCCCTTTGCTGCCGGCACCGTCTCCGAACATCGCATTGCGCAAGCGGGCCTCCGTGACGGCGCGGCCGGTCCGGCGGGCCTGGGCCGCCGACAGCACCGGACTGCAGCAATCACAGCCTATTGCCGGCGTAGGTGCGGATGAATATGCTCATTCCATGAGTTTGGCGTGAGATTCACTCTATCTGTGGTCATCAAGCGTGAAACATGAAATCGCCGATCTCGACGCGATCGACCGCAACTTGCTGCGGCTGCTGCAGGAGGACGGCCGCCGCACCACGCTCGAGCTGGCGAACCGGGTCGGCCTGTCCCCGACCGGGACCAGCCAGCGCGTCAAGCGCCTGTTCCGGGAGGGCTATGTCAGGGCCGTCAGGGCGATCCTCGATCCGCAGAAGGTCGGCCGGGGCACCGTGGTCTTCATCCAGGTCCGCCTCGACCACACCGCCCCGCATATCTTCGAGCGATTTGCCCAGGCGATCTCGCAGGCATCCGAAGTTCTGGAATGCCACATGGTCATCGGCGGCTTCGACTATTTGGTGAAAGCGCGAATTGCCGACATGTCGCTGTTCCAGGACTTTCTGGAACGGGTGATCCTGCCTCTGCCCGGTGTCAGGGAAACCCATACCTATGCATCGGTGGCCGATGTGAAGCCCGACGCGCTGCTGCCGATCTGAGGTGGCGGAGCGAAGCGGTTGAGGTGGCGATTGCGGATTGGTCTTCCGCAGCGATGTCCGGCTTGGTCCTGATCTGCCAGGCACGGGCTATTGCAGGCGACCGCCTGATAAACCGTCAGCTTGGGAAACGAGATCGAAGGGGCAAGGTCGACCCGTTGCGGATTCTGCTCATCTGACCCTGACGTAGCTGAAACAGTCCTGCGGCGGGAACTCGATTCATGTTTTCTTAAATGCGAATCCAATCGCGAGAATCCGAGCCTCATTGTTGCGCGAGCGCGCCACTAACAGTCGGCCAACCTCATAACCCCATGAGCTGAGACCGGTGGTCGCCGGCGGAGACTTCACGTGCAACGACGTTTTCAAAATGCCCTGCTGATTGCCCTTATCGCCGGCTTCGGCGTCTCCAGCGGCGCGATGCACGCCCGGGCCCAATCGACTCCAAAGGTGCAGCCTGGCGAGGGGCGCCCATACGAGATCGCCGGCAGCGAGGTATGGGACGTGCCCGATCCGGTCTCCGGCCGCGACTACCAAGTCTTCGTCGCTTTGCCGCCGTCCTACGCGAAGCAGCCGCAGCGGCGCTACCCCGTGCTTTATGTTACCGACGCCGACTACGCTTTCCCGATCATCCGGCAGATAGGGCGCCGCCTGAACGTCGAGGGGCCCAAGATTGAGGAATTCATCCTTGTCGGCCTGTCTTATGGGAAGGGCGAGGACGGCATGGTCAGCCGCCAGCGTGACTATACTCCGACATCGAACGGTCCAAGCACCGCACCAGCCAACGCCATCCATGGTCAGGCGCGCGCCTATCAGGGATATCTGCGCGATCAGGCAAAGCCATTCATCACCGCTCGCTACCGGGCCGACCCTGCCAGAGCAATCTTACTCGGCCACTCCTACGGCGCTCTGCTTGGGTCACAGATCCTTTTCACCGAGCCCGGCCTATTCAACGGCTATATCCTCGGCAGCCCGTCTCTCTGGTACGACAAGCGGCATGCCTTGAAGCTCGAAGCGGGCTACGCCACGCGGAATCAGGACCTGGCGGCGAATGTCTATCTTTATGTAGGCGCCTATGAGGCCCAGCAGAAAGGCGATCGGCGCTACAACCAGACGGTAGACATGGTCGCCGACAACCGGGCTCTGGAGACGGCGTTGCTGAGCCGAAAGTATCCGAGCTTGAAGCTGAAATCAGCGGTCCTGAACGACGAGGATCACCTCACGGTCGCGCCGCGCGGCTTCACGCAGGGCCTGAAGTACCTGCTGCCGGTGCGCTGACCAATCGCAGAGAGCTCCAGGTCGGAGACTGTATCGGCTGCGGGTGCTTACGCGCGCCCGGCCGGGAATGGGCTGACGGCGCGCATCAGGTGTGGAAGGCCCCTGCGTCGCCCAGGCCGTCCTCCCCGATGCCGGCGCCTGCGGTCGGGCCCAGCTCGAGCAGCACCACCTCGCAGACGCCCTCCGGGGCGGCGGGGCAGCGTTCGACGCCATGCGGCACGACGATGAACTCGCCCTCCTCGATGAGCTCGTCGCGGTCACGGAACCGCATCAGCAGCCGACCCCTGTGGACGAAGAAGACCTCGTCCTCATGCCTCTGGAAATGCCAGGGCGCTTCACCTTCGAACCTGGCGAGCTTGATCTGCATGTTGTTGACGCGCGCGGCGATATGGGGCGGCCAGGTGTCGGAAAACCGGCCGAACGCAAATCTCAGGTTCTCCTTGTGGAATGGCGAAATGTGCCGGTTGAGCGTTGCGACGTCGCGAATGATCCTGGCGAGCTGGTGGGGCACGTCCTTGCCCTCGGCCGGGTATTTCCCGTCGAGCGCGGCCGTGCCGATCGTGAAGCCGGCGGCTCCGGCCTGCTTCAGCGCGGCGATCCGTTCCGGCGTGTCGATGGAGCCGGCGACATAGACGGGTTTGGAGACCGCGGCGCAGACGGCCTGGATCAGGGCCGGCACGTTCTCCCGCGAGCGATAGGCCAGGAGATCGAGCCCGTGCACGCCGTCGCGCGCCGCCAGCATCCGCGCGCTGGCGACGACCTCGTCGATGTTGCCTTCCAGGACGCTGGGATGGCCCATGATCCGGCCAGGGAATGGACAGTACTGGATCGTCGTGCCGGCAATGATCGGCAGCACGTCATCGACCCTTGTCCCGCCCAGCAGGACGTCGATGCCGATCGCGACCGCAGCCTTGGCCGATGCGATTTCGCTGTCGCGGTCGAGCGAGACGACCTCGAGATAGGAGGTCGCGCCGCCGTCCCTGATGGCGCCGTTCAGCGCCTTCAGCTGGTCGAGCGGCAGGCCGATATCCTTGAAGCCGATATGCCGGACCCCGAGATGCAGGGCGGTTTGCAACTGCTCCGACGCGTCGTCCACGGTGCGGTCGTTGCGCGTCAACATGAAGATGAAGCGAAGTCCCATCAGGACACCTTTTTCGTTCTGTTCGACCCGGTTTGCGCGGAACCGAGCCGCCTTGCATCGGCGAACGCGGTCTCCAGGCCGGCGGGATCGGCGATGCCCTGGCCAGAGAGAGGCGCCCCGTGGCGCAGCCGCGTGACCGCGCAAAGCAAGGTGTCATCCCCGCCAAAACCCCCGGCCTTCATGGCGAGAAGCAGCGCGCGCCCGTCATCGAGCCGGGCACGGCCAAGCGGAAAACCTGGCTCGAGCTCGTGGAGGATCTCGAATTCCCGAACGTCCAGAAGGTCGAGGATCGCCTCCATGGTGTCCCCGCCCGTGGCGATCAACGCGTCGAAGGCCTCGGCCCGAAGCCTGTCCGCCGCAGCCCTTGCAATCTCCCGCAGAAGCGGCGCCGGGTCGTCTTCGCGCTTTGCGGGGCTGCGCAGCAGGGTGACCCCGCTCACCCCCTCGACCCGATCGGCCTGGCCGTGACTGCGCGGGTTCGCGCTGCCGATGACGATGAGAATATCGCCAGGCCCGCCGCCGACCGCTGCTGCAGGAGCCCCCGTCGCAGTCGGAGCCAGGCGCCGCGCCAGCGCCGCCGCCATCCCCGGGGAGCCCACCCACAGCGTGGCTTCCGGTTCGGGCAAGGCCGCAACCTGCGCGTCCAGCTCGTCCTGTGTCGTGGCGTCGAGCAGCACCACACTCCCGATGGAGGGCGGGACCAGGTCGGCGACCACCGAATGGCGGGCCGGATGCACCGGATCGCGGCCATAGGCGGTCTCCGACACGGGGATACCGTCCACGCATTGAACGCCGCCGACAGTGGTGCGCCCGGCCGCGGGAAAGGCCGGGGCGAAGACGAGCTGCCTACGCCCGCTGGCCCGGAACGCCGCGTCCAGCTCGGCCCTGACATGTCCGCGCAGCGTCGAGTCGACCGTCTTGTAGAGGATGTCGCGCGAGGCGAGCTGCGCGGTGAGACGCGAGACCCGCTCCGCGACCTCAGCCTCGGGAGCCGAGCGCGAGCCACTGTCCACGGCGATGACGTCGCTCTCTTGCCGGGGCAACCGACCCCGTCCGACCCACGCGCCATGGCCCCGCATGACGAAGGGGCCAGCCCCGTCCGCTGCACTGGTCAGGTCGTAGGCGAGAACCCCGATCGTCGTATTCCCATCGCTGCTCATCTCTCGATCATGCCGCCTCCACGCGACAAGAAAAGCGCTAGTTTCTGCTGTCAGGGGCGCGTTGGGGGCCGGGCGGTCTACTGAGCGAACCCCGCCCGCCGCCGCCATGCTCGCTCTGGGTGCTGCTGGCGCGCCATTGGCGGCTCGAACCCGGAGCTCGATGCGGCCGCCTGACCACGTCAGCGCCTCCAGGAACTCTGCCGGTACGATCCAACCAGACCAAGGTCGGTGGTCTCGGCCCCAATGGACCACGGACCAGAGGCACCTGATAGGCACGCGCTGGTCCCGAAAATGCGGTGACCTTGTCCTCTAACCGCCTATACGATGGAAGAGTTAATGTGCCCCTAATATTCACCGACGTTCTTCAATTGGGGGTCTGTTATGGCTTCAAGCTTTGTTGTCAACCTCGCCGATCTGAACAAGATTCTTGAGCAAATTAAGGTTGCAGAGCGTAACGTTGCGGGTGAAAGTCTTGTCGATATTATCGGTCAAGATGCATCCTTGCTGCCAATCGGCCTTAGAACGGTCGATGGCAGTAACAATCATCTCCTTCCAGGTCAGAGC
>NZ_JBFTZN010000114.1:0-16724 GCF_056406775.1 Allobosea sp. P1_A7 | reverse complement strand
CCCTTCGAGATCGCCGATCTTGCCGATGATCTCGCCGCCCTGCTCGATCATCTCGACCTGACGCGCGCCCATGTCGCCGGCCTCTCGCTTGGCGGGATGATCGGCCAGGCCTTTGCCGCGCGGCACCCGGCGCGTCTGGCCGGCCTGACCCTGATGGCGACGACGGCCTATATGCCGACGCGCGAGGCCTGGGAGGAGCGTGCCGGGCTGGTGCGGCGCGACGGCACGCGAGCGATCCTCGCGGCCACGATGGAGCGCTGGTTCACGCCGGGCTTCCGCGACGCCCATCGCAGCGCCACGGACGCGGTGGCTGGCGAATTCGCCGCCATCGACCGGGACGGCTACGCCGCCTGCTGCGAGGCGATCGGCCGGATGGATCTGCGCCCGCTGCTGCACCGGGTGATTGCTCCCACGACCGTGATCGCCGGCCGCGAGGATCCCGCGACGCCGCTCGCGATGGCTGAAGCCCTGTACACGGGCATCGCCGGCTCACGCCTCGTCGTGCTCTCGCCCGCAGCCCATCTGCTCGCCATCGAGCAGGCCGAGCGCGTCGCTGCCGAGCTACGGCGCGATCTTTCCCGTTCATACCCACAAAAAACACAGATCTGAGGAACGCCCATGTCCAGTCCACCCGCCGGCACACAAGACATCAAGGACATCATCGATGCAGGTTCGATGACGGGCCGCAGATGGGCCGTGGTCGCACTCTGCTTCGTCATCGCCCTGCTCGACGGCTTCGACACCCAGTCGATCGCCTTCATCGGACCCGCGATCGCGCAGGATTTCGGCATGAAGGCCGCCGACCTGACCTGGGTCATCACCGCCAGCACGATCGGCATGACGCTCGGTGCGATCGGCCTCGGCAGCTTCGGGGACCGCTATGGCCGGCGCAAGGCGATCCTGATCGCCATCTTCCTATTCGGGGTGTTCTCCCTGATGGGCGCCTACGCGACATCGCCGACGCAGATCATCGTACTGCGCTTCCTGATCGGCCTCGGCATGGGCGGGGCCACGCCCTCGCTCCTGGCGCTGGCGGGTGAATACAGCCCCGCTTCCCGGCGCGGCACGATGATCACCGGGGTGCTGCTCGGCCTGCCGGCCGGCGCCATGCTCGGCGGCCTGATCGCGGCGAGCTGGCTGCCGATCCTGGGCTGGCGCGGGATTTTCCTGGTCGGAGGCCTCCTGCCGCTCGGGCTGATGGTCATCACCTATTTCCTCCTGCCGGAATCGCCCGCCTATCTCGTCTCGCGCAAGCAGAACGACAGGCAGGACGAGGCCCGCCGCCTGCTCCGGCAGATGACCGGCCAGCCGATCCCCGACCAGATGCGCCTCGTCAGCGCCGGCAGGGTCGTGCATGGCGGCTCCATCGCCGGCCTGTTCGAGGCGGGCTATCGCCGCGTCACCGTCGCGATCTCCGCCATCTACCTGTTCAACTGGATCGCCTGGTTCCTGCTGCTGCTCTGGCTGCCGACCGCGCTCACAACGCTCGGCCTGGAAAAGGCCCAGGCCGCCTATGGTACCGTCGTCGTCAACGCCGCCTTCATCATCATGGCCCTGCCGCTTTCGTCCTTCCTGCCGAAGGTCGACCCGCGAAAGCTCCTGATCGGCATGTTCGCCGTCGGGATCGCGGTTGCGCTCGGGCTGGGCTTCGCGGGCGACCGCTGGCCGCTGGTCTTCTCCCTCATCGCCCTTGCCGGCTTCGGCATCGGTGGCCAGCAACTCGTGCTGAACTATCTGATCTCGAATACCTACCCGACGCAGCTGCGCGCAACGGCCACGGGCTGGGGCATCGGCGTCGGTCGCTCGGGAGCGATCATCGGCTCCGCGATCGGCGGCACATTGCTGACCGGCGTGGGTCCGTCCGGCTACTTCATGACGCTTGCCATTCCGCTGGTGATCGCGGCGCTGGCGACGCTGATGGTTCGGCCGGCAGTCGGCGCCGCCCTCGCCTCGCCCGCACCGGCCGCCGCCGCTCCGGCGATCCGGTGAGCCTCATGCGGCTGCATCAGGCATAGGCGAAGCCGGGAGAACAACCCGGGACGCGACCGCCGAAAGGCCGGTCGCGTCCCTCTTTTTTGTGCCCGATGCGAGGCGCAGGCGGGGCCGCCCCGCTAATCACGCCCTCGCGGGGCTCCATACCCTTCGGGTATCAAAATACACCCAATCGATCCTGTTCCCCGGGAATGGCGCGTTCTAGCCTTTGCTTCAATGAATATGGGAGCGAAACGTGTCTGAAGGTCCGCGGATTCAACAGGTCGAGACGATTCTGGTCGATCTGCCGACCATCCGCCCGCACCAGCTGGCGATGACGACGATGCATCGCCAGACATTGATGATCGTGCGGCTGCATCTGTCGGACGGCGTGGTCGGGATTGGCGAAGGCACCACGATCGGCGGGCTGGCCTATGGTCCCGAGAGCCCGGAGGGCATGCAGCTCGCGATCGATACCTATCTCGCGCCGATCCTGCTCGCCAGCGATCCAAGCCGCATCGCCCGGACGATGGCGACCATCGCCATGTCGGTCCAGGGCAATCATTTCGCCAAATGCGCCGTCGAGACGGCCCTGCTCGATGCGCTCGGCCAGCGCGTCGGCCTGCCGATTTCCGAACTGCTCGGCGGGCGCCAGCATGACCGGCTGCCCGTGGCCTGGACGCTGGCCAGCGGCGACACCGGCCGCGACATCGCGGAAGCCGAGGAGATGCTGGCGCGCCGCCGCCACAACATCTTCAAGCTCAAGATCGGCAAGGGCGATCCCGGCGCCAATGTCGCCCATGTCGCTGCGATCAAGCGCGCGCTCGGTGACCGCGCCTCGGTGCGCGTCGACATCAACCAGGCCTGGTCGGAAGCCACCGCGTCGGCGATGCTGCCGGCGCTCGCCGCCGCCGGTGTCGAGCTCATCGAACAACCCGTCGCCTTCCGCAATCTCGGCGCGCTCGCCCGGCTGGCCCGCGAGAYGCCGGTCGCGATCATGGCGGACGAGGCGCTGAACGGCCCGGAAACCGCCTTCGCCATCGCTGCCCTCGCCGCCGCCGACGTGTTCGCGCTGAAGATCGAACAATCCGGCGGGCTCTTCGCCGCGGCCAAGGTGGCCGCGATCGCGGAAGCCGCCGGCATCGGACTCTATGGCGGCACGATGCTGGAAGGCGGCATCGGCACTGCGGCCTCGGCCCATCTCTTCTCGACCATCGGCAAGCTGGAATGGGGTACGGAGCTGTTCGGCCCGCTGCTGCTGACCGAGGAGATCCTTGAGACGCCGCTCGACTATGCCGATTTCGGCCTCACCGTGCCGACGGCGCCGGGACTCGGCGTGACGCTGTCCGAAGCTCAACTGAGCCGCTTCCGGCGCGACCGCACCGAGCGCTCGGTCCATGTGCTGCCACGCGCCAAGACGGGGTTCTAGAGATCATGCTGTTCCAGGTTGAAATGGATGTCCGGATCCCGCCCGACCTGCCGGTCGAGACGGCGACCGCGCTGAAGGCGAGCGAACGCAAGCGTGCGCAGGAGCTGCAGCGGGCCGGGCTCTGGCGCCATCTCTGGCGTCATGCCGGGCGCTATGCCAACACCAGCATCTTCGACGTCGAGAGCCCGCAGGCGCTGCACGACATTCTCTCGGAGCTGCCCCTCTTCCCCTACATGGACGTGAAGGTCACGGCACTCTGCCGCCACCCGTCGTCCGTGCATGACGACGACCGCTGACAAACAACGGCTGCGGCCTGAAATGGCCGCCAATCACCAGAACACGAGGAACCGCCATGCCCATCAACCTGATCTCCGACGAGGACAAGAAGGATCTCGCCGCCCGTGCGGCCGGGATGGACAATGACAAGGGCGACCCGCGCACCAAGGCCGTCACGGCCCAGCTGCTCTACCGGATCATGCAGGTGATCGACGAGTGCGACGTCTCGATGGACGAATTCTGGGCAGCGGTCGCCTTCATCGGCAGGGCCGCGAAGAATGACGAGCTCGGCCTGCTCGTCCCCGGCATCGTGCTCGAGCATTTCCTCGACCTGCGGCTCGACGAGGCCGAACGGCTTGCCGGTCTCAAGGGCGGCACGATGCGCACCATCGAAGGGCCGCTCTATGTGCCCGGCGCGCCGCTCTCCAAGGGCGAGGCCCGCATGGATGACGGCACCGATCCCGGCGAGATCTTCATCATCGAAGGCCAGGTCACGGACGAGGACGGCAAGCCGATTGCCGGCGCGATCGTCGACCTCTGGCACGCCAATTCCAAGGGCGGATATTCCTTCATCGATGGCGAGCAGGCGCCCTACAATCTGCGCCGTCGCATCGAGACGGATGAACAGGGCCACTATCGCGCCCGCACGATCGTGCCGAATGGCTATGGTTGCCCGCCGGAAAGCGCGACGCGCCAATTGATGACCGCACTCGGCCGACATGCTGAGCGCCCGGCCCATGTCCATTACTTCATTTCGGCGCCGGGCCACCGCCAGCTGACGACGCAGTTCAACTTCACCGGCGACAAATACCTCTACACGGACTTCGCCTTCGGCACCCGCGACGAGCTCGTCGTCACGCTGGACCGCGTCGTCGACGCGGACGCGATCCGCAATGCCGGTCTGAACCGCCCGTTCGCCCGCACGACCTTCGACATCGTGCTGACCAAGGAGCGCGAGGGCGTGCCGCAGACGCAGGTCAGCCGCACCCACGTCACCGCCGGCTGAGGCCCTCGCTCACCGGCCTGGCACCCGGCCAGGGTGCCCCGCCATAGACTGTCACGGACAGCGCCAAGCGGCGCGGCGGCCTTCGCCGCCCGCCCGACCGGCGACGGTGCCAAACCGTCCAGTCCCCGCCCTCGTGGCGGCATAATCCCGGAGATCGACCATGTCCCAGCCATCCACGCGCGGCCGCCGGTTCGAAGGGCGCAGCCTTGTCGTCACCGGCGCGGCCCAGGGCGTCGGCAAGCAGGTGGCGCTGGATGCGGCCGCCGAAGGGGCAAGACTGACGATCGTCGACCGCTCGGCCATCGTCCAGGAGGTCGCGCAGGAGATCACCTCGGCCTTCGGGCCAGGGCGCGTCATCGCGCTGGAGGAGGATCTCGAGACCTTCGCCGGGAATGAGCGGGTGATGGCGCGCGCGCAGGAGAGCTTCGGCGCCATCGACGTGCTGGTGACCAATGTCGGCGGCGCGATCTGGATGCGGCCCTTCCAGGAATTCGACGAACGCCAGATCGCCGCGGAGATCAGCCGTTCGCTGTTTCCGACGCTGTGGGGCTGCCGCACCGTGCTGCCCTATATGCTGGAGCAGGGACGCGGCGCGATCGTCAATGTCTCCTCGATCGCGACCAAGGGCATCAACCGCATTCCCTATTCCGCGGCCAAGGGCGGCGTGAACGCGCTGACCGCCTCGCTCGCCTTCGAGCTTGCGGGCACGAATATCCGCGTCAACGCCGTGGCGTCGGGTGGCGTGGATGCGCCGCCCCGCCGGATTCCACGGGGAACCGACGTGCAGACCGAGGCCGACAAGCAGTGGATGCAGCAGGTCGTCGACCAGACGCTCAGCGCCTCGCATCTCGGCCGCTACGGACAGCTCGGCGAGATCGCAGCCGCCATCCTGTTCCTGGCCTCGGACGATGCGTCCTATATCAACGGAACCGTGCTGCCGGCCGGCGGCGGAGACCAGGGATGACAGATGCCATGACCACTCGTCCCGTCGTGGTGGCGGTCGCCATCACCGGCTCCGTGCCGCGCAAGAAGGACAATCCGAACCTGCCCGTGCTGCCGGCCGAGCAGGTCGCCTCGACCCGCGCCGCCTTCGAGGCGGGCGCCAGTCTCGTCCATATCCATGTCCGCCATGACGACGAGACGCCTTCGTCCGATCCGGAGCGTTTCGCTGAGGTGCAGGACGGCATTCGCCGGGCCTGCCCGGGCATGATCGTCCAGTTCTCGACCGGAGGCCGCGGGCGCGACCCGGCGGCGCGCGGCCTGAGCCTGGTGCATCGTCCGGACATGGCCTCGCTCTCGACCGGCTCGGTGAATTTTCCGACGATCGTCTACGAGAACCCGACGAGCCTGGTGAACGATCTCGCGGCGCGGATGCTGGAGCATCGGATCGCACCCGAGATCGAGATCTTCGACCTCTCGCATATCCACGCCGCGCGCCGCCTCGTTGACGAGGGGCTGATCGGACCGCGCCCGCATATCCAGTTCGTGATGGGCGTCCGGAATGCGATGCCGGCCGACGAGGTGCTGCTCGACATCCTGCTCGCCGAGACCAGGCGGGTCATCCCGGGCGCCACCTGGACGGCCGCCGGCATCGGGCGCGACCAAATGCGGGTGATGGACTGGGCGCTCGCCCGCGGCGCTGACGCGGTCCGCACCGGGCTGGAGGACAATATCCGCATCAGCAAGGACCGGCTGGCGAGCGGCAATGCCGAGCTGATCAGCCTCGCCGTCGAGCTGATCCGCCGCCACGGCCGCCGACCGGCCACGCCCGCCGAGGCGCGCGCCGCGCTGAACCTCGCGCCGGTCTGAAGCGGCGGGGCGAGTGGCGCGGCGACAAACGCCTGGTGTCCATCACAGAACCGATGACATCCCGCCATCGACATAGATGATCTGGCCGTTGACGTAGTCCGATGCCGATGAGGCCAGAAACACGGCGGCCCCGACAAGCTCCTCCGGCCTGCCCCAGCGCCTGGCCGGCGTGCGGCCCTTGACCCAGGCGTCGAAGCTCGGGTTCTCGATCAGGGCCTGGTTCATGTCGGTGATCATGTAGCCCGGGCCGATCGCATTGGCCTGGATGCCATGCTCGGCCCATTCCGCCGCCATGGCCCGCGTCAGCATCTTGATGCCGCCCTTGGCAACCGTATAGGGCGCGACCGTCGCGCGGGCGAGTTCGCTCGTCAGCGATCCGATATTGACGACCTTGCCATGGCCGCGCGCGATCATGCGCTTGGCCGCCTCGCGCCCGATCATGAAGGCCGAGGTCAGGTTGGTGTCGATGACGCGCTGCCAGTCCGCCGTGGCGAGCTCGACCATCGGCTTGCGGAACTGAATGCCGGCATTGTTGACGAGGATATCGACCGCAATACCTGCGGCATCGAAGCCCTCGAAGGCCCGCAGAATCTCGGGCTCGTTGGTCACGTCGAATGGCGCCGCATCCGTCTGGTGGCCCGCCGCCCGGAACTCCGCGACGGCCTGTGCGACGCGCTCAGGGTCCGTGCCGTTGATCAGGATGCGAGCACCTRCAACAGCCAGTCCTTCCGCCATGGCGCGGCCGAGCCCACGCGAGGAGCCTGTCACCAGCGCGGTCTTGCCGGTGAGATCGAAAAGAGGGTTGGTCATGGGCATCGTCCTTACAGGCTGGAGCGACGAACGATGAGGTCCGAGCGTTCGAAGACGGCGGGCAGGAGTTCGACGCCGAGCCCCGGCCCTTCCATCGGCAGGACATAACCGTCCTTGATCACCGGCATGGTGTCGACGAGTTCCTTGTACCAGCCGGTGTAGAAGGCCCGCACCGATTCCTGGATCAGCGTGTTGGGCTGGCTGAAGGAGGCATGGATCGCGGCGATAAAGCCGACCGGGCCGATGCAGTCATGCGGGGCGAAGGGGCGGTGATAGGTCTCCGCCATGGCGGCGATCTTGCGCCCTTCGGTCAGCCCCCCGGTCCAGCACAGGTCGGCCATGACAATGTGCATGGCGTCGTGGTCGAGCATGTCCTTATAGGGGAAACGCGAGCCCAGCGTCTCGCTGGCGCAGACCGAAACCGTGGTCGAACGGGCGAATTCGGCCAGCGCCTGTGGCGAGTTCATCCGGATCGGATCCTCGTACCAGGTCGGGCTGTAGGGTTCGAGCGCACGGGCGATCTTGATCGCGGTCGGCAGATTCCAGAGCGAATGGAACTCGACCATGATCTCGATCTTGTCGCCTACCGCCTTGCGGATCTTCTCGAACGGCTCGATCGCCTTCCGCATCTGGTCGGGGCTGATGAAAAGCCCCTGATTTTCGATCGCGGCCGGGTCGAAGGGCCAGATCTTCATGGCCGTGATGCCGCTTTCGAGCAGGCTCTCGGCGACGGCATCGGCACGGTTCATGAAGCCGTCGAGGTCCTCATAGGGACCTGATGCATCCCCCAGATTCCAGGTCGAGACCGGCTTGATGTTCTGCGAGCGGACATATTTGTACCCCGCACAGGTATTGTAGATGCGCTGCTTGTCACGGCAGAGGCCGCCGAGCATCTGGTGCACCGGCTGGCCGCAAACCTTTCCGAAGACATCCCACAAGGCGATATCGACCGCCGAGGTCGCACGCGACTCGACGCCGGTCGAGGCCTGCGCCATCGGCAGGTTCGTCAT
The DNA here is from genome assembly GCF_056406775.1 of Allobosea sp. P1_A7. Taxonomy (NCBI): domain Bacteria; kingdom Pseudomonadati; phylum Pseudomonadota; class Alphaproteobacteria; order Hyphomicrobiales; family Alloboseaceae; genus Allobosea; species Allobosea sp. P1_A7. Next base: position 8,413 of record NZ_JBFTZN010000114.1, on the reverse strand, counting down.
CTCTCTGTGCAATGCCTCGATGTGCAGCGGGTTCTTTCCGAGCAGCCGCATGGCGAGCGTGTCGTGCAGATGCGCCTCGACCGCCCCTGCCCCATAGAAGGTCTCGCCGAGACCGATGATGCCCGCATCGGTATGCACGCGAACCCACAGGACATTGGCGAATTCTTCGGTCCGCAACGTCTCGATGGCGGTGATCTTCACGGCCTGCCTCCCTGGCGGCTGGCGTTCTTCACCGGGTTTCTTGCCGGGGAACGCCTTGGTTGAGTGCGAAACAGGCGAGCCCGATGACAGCCTCGCCCCCTCGAAACGAGGCGACCATAGGAGTGCTTGTAAAATATCACAACATGTTTATGGTCGACGCCAAGATGGATCCGTTCAACGAGTTCCACGACTGAGGAGACGGGACATGGCCAAGYGCCCAAGCCGCCCGCGGCTGGTCGCAGAGGGTGAGACGAGCGTGCCGCCACGGCGCAATCGCATCAATCTCTTCGAACTCGCCTATCACCGGATCGAGGAACTGCTCGTCAAATGCGAGCTCGCGCCCGGCCGTTTTCTCGCCATGCAGGACCTGCAGGACCTGACCGGCTTCGGCCGCACCCCGGTGCATCATGCCGTCAACCGTCTCGCCGCCGACACGCTGATCATCATCCGCCCGCGTCATGGCCTGCAAATCGCGCCGATCGACCTCGCCCGGGAACGCGTGCTGCTGCATCTGCGCCGCGACATCGAACGCTTCGTCATTCGCCTCGCGGCAGAACGCGCCGGCCCCTCGCATCGCAACCAGATGCTGCACATGGAACGCCTGCTGCGCGAGAAGCGCGACGGGCTGACGCTTGCCGAGTTCAATGCGCTCGATCGCAGGATCGACCAGATGGTGCTGGCCGCCGCGGGCGAGCCGTTTCTCGAACACACGCTGCGCCCGCTGCACACCATCTTCCGGCGCATCGGCTTCATTTACCACAGCTACATGGCCGAGAAGACCACGCTCGACGGCACGATCGACCACCATCTCGCCGTGCTGAACGCGATCGCGACCCGCCATGCCGAACGCGCAGTCGCGGCCTCCGACGCGCTGATCGAATTCGTCGACAGTATGTTCGACGAGATGGAGGCCCGCATCGACCCTTCTTTACTCGATTGCAGCGTCGAGCCCCTGCTCGGCGCCTGAAACGCAACAGGCCAGTGGACCCCATGCGCATCATCTTCCATGGCGAGAACGCCGCCTCCTTCAGCTCCGGCTTTGCCGAACTCGTCGGCCCCGGGGCCGAAATTCGCATTCTGCCGGACGGGCTCGGCGTCGGCGCCGACCAGCAGGCCTATGCGCAGGCGGATGTCATCATCGGCGTGAAGTTCGATGCCAGCCTGCCGGTCCCGTCCGGGCTCAAGCTCTTCCATGTGCCAGGTGCCGGCTATGACGCGGTCGACCTTGCTTTGCTTCCGCCTGTGGCCAATGTCTGTAACTGCTTCGGCCATGAACAGGCGATAGCGGAATATGTCATGAGCGCGCTGCTGGCCCGGCATATCCCCCTGGCGGATGCCGACGCGAAGCTGCGCCGCGGCGACTGGGCCTATTGGGCCGGCTCACCTGCGCGCGTCCATGGCGAGATCGTCGGCAAGACCATCGGCCTGCTCGGCTTCGGCCATATCGGCAAGGCGATCGCGCGGCGCGCCAAGGCCTTCGAGATGAAGGTCCATGTCGCCAATCGCAGCGCTGTCCCGGTCTCCGATCTCGTCGACCGCGCCTTCACGCTCGATCGGCTGGAGGAATTCTGGGGCTCGGCTGACGCCATCGTAGTCTCCGTGCCGCTGACGCCGGAAACGAATGGCCTCGTCGGCGCCGCAGCCTTCGCGGCGATGCGCCGCGACGCGCTGATCTTCAATGTCGGGCGCGGCCCGACGATCGACGAGACGGCGCTGTTCGAGGCCCTGAAGGGCAAGCGCATCGGCGGGGCGGTGATCGACACCTGGTATCGCTACCCGGGCCCGGCCTCCGCCAATCCGCTGCCCTCCGAGCTGCCTTTTCACGAGCTGCCGAACATCGTGATGACCCCGCATATGTCGGGTTGGACGAGCGGGACGATCCGGCGCCGCCAGCAGACCATCGCCGACAACATCAAGCGCAGCTTCGCCGGGGAACCCCTCATCAATCTCGTACGGGAGGCGCGCCAGACTGCCTGAACGACCACGCCTGCTCTCCTCTCAACGAACCGGACGCCACGAAGCCGGTCGCCAATGAAGCAGATAGCAACAAGGAAACGCACCATGAGCCTGTTCAAGAATCTCAGAATGATCGGGATGCTGTTCGCGCTGGGCGCCGGCGCGCTCCCGGCCGCTCATGCCTCGGCCCAGTCGGTCACGGAAATCGTCAAGCGCGGCAAGGTCCGCGTCGGCGTGCTGATCGGCGCGCCGCCCTATGGCTCCGTCGACTCGCAAGGCAATGCGATCGGCTATGATGCCGACGTCACCGCCCTGATCGGCAAGTATCTCGGATTGCCGGTCGAGATCGTCCAGCTGACGCCGCCGGCCCGCATTCCCGCCCTCGAGGCCGGCAAGGTCGACTTCCTCGTCGCGACGCTGGCGCCGACACCGGAACGCGCGAAGGCGGTGATGTTCACCATCCCCTACAGCGCCTTCCAGACCGGCATCTACGCCAAGAAGGGCACGCCCATCAAAGACTGGGCCGATCTCAAGGGCCGCAAGGTCGGCGTCAATCGCGGATCCAGCGTCGAGCGGGAATTCACCAATCGCGAGAAAGAGCTCAACCTCACGATCCTGCGCTTCGAGGATGACGCGACCACGATGCAGGCGCTGTTCTCCGGCCAGGTCGAAGCCATCGCCGGGCCAGACGCCCAGGCGAACGCCGCGATCAAGGCGCGCGGCGAAACCGAGACCGAGCTCAAGTTCGTCTTCGGCATGCAGCCGAACTCGATGACCGTTCGCAAGGACGCCTATGAGCTGAAGCAGTGGCTCAACAACATGATCTACTACATCAAGCAGAACGGCGAACTGAACGCGATCTCCGAGAAGTGGGTCGGCGGTCCGCTGCCGCCGCTGCCAACCTTCTGATCCGTTTCGCATCGTCCCCGCTGCGCAGATCCTGCGCGGCGGGGCCTCGCGCCAGACTGACGAGGGATCATGTCGCTCCAGTTCGAATCCGTACTCGCCGAAACCGACATCATCCTTGACGGGATCATGCTGACGATCGGCCTGTCTGCCAGCGCGATCGTGCTGGGCCTGATCTTCGCGGTGCTGCTTGTCGCGCTGCGCACGCTGGCAGGCCGCTGGGCCGGCATTGCCGTCGATTGCTATGTCGAACTGATGCGCAACACACCGTTCCTGGTGCAGCTCTTCATGATCTTCTTCGGCCTGCCGCTGGTCGGCATCCGCATGTCGGGCACCCAGGCCGCCCTGTTGGCCATGACGCTCAACCTTGCCGCCTATGCGACGGAGATCATCCGCGCCGGCGTCGACTCCATTCACAAATCGCAGCTCGAGGCCGGCCTGTCGCTCGCGCTCAGCAAACGCCAGGTCTTCCAGTATGTCGTGCTGCAACCGGCCTTCGCCCGGGTCTGGCCCGCGCTGTCGAGCCAGTTCGTCCTGATGATGCTGGCATCGAGCATCTGCTCCTTCATCTCCGTGCAGGAGCTCTCGGGCGCCGCGGCCATCATCGAACAGCGGACCTTCCGCAGTTTCGAGACCTATATCATCGTCACCGTGATCTACCTCCTCCTGGCGCTGAGCTTGAAGGTCTTCCTGCTCTGGCTCGGCCAGCGGCTCTTCGCGCCGGTCTCCGGGCTCGCCCGCGTCGATGTCAAGGCGGAGGCAGCCTGATGACCACATTCGGGCTTCCCGAAGCGCTTTTCATCCTGCGCGCTGCCGGCTGGACGCTGGTTCTGACCAGCGTCGCCTTCATCCTCGGCGGGCTGATCGGCGGTGTCTTCGCGATCATGCGGCTCTCCCAAGTCGCCGCGCTGCGCCGCTTCGCGGCCGGCTACATCCTGGTCATCCAGTCGATTCCGGTGCTGATGGTTCTGTTCATGAGCTATTACGGGCTTTCGGCGATGGGCGTGGAACTGCCGCCCTTCCTCGCAGCGTCCGCCTCGCTCTCGATCTATGTCTCGGCCTATCTGGCCGAGATCTGGCGCGGCTCGATCCAGTCCGTCCCCTTCCAGCAATGGGAGGCATCGGCCTCGCTCGCGCTGACGCGCGGGCAGCAATACCGCTACATCATCCTGCCGCAGGCGATCCGCATCTCGCTGCCGCCCACCGTCGGCTTTCTCGTCCAGCTCGTGAAGAACACCTCGATCGTCTCGGTCGTCGGCTTCGTCGAACTCTCGCGTGCCGGCCAGCTCGTCAACAACGCGACCTTCCAGCCTTTCCAGATCTTCACGCTGGTCGCGCTGATCTATTTCGCGATCTGCTTCCCCTTGTCCCGGCTCAGCCGCCATCTCGAACAGGTGATGAATGCCAGCCGTCCTCATTGACGACGTCCACAAGCGCTTCGGCAACCTCGAGGTTCTCAAGGGCGTCTCCCTCACCGTCGAACCCGGGCAGGTCGTCGCCCTGATCGGCCGCTCCGGCTCGGGCAAGAGCACGCTGCTGCGCTGCATCAACGGGCTGGAGGCGATCCAGTCCGGCCGCATCGAGGTTGCCGGACATGTCGTCGACCAGGATCCGAAACACTTGCGCGAATTGCGCAAGGATGTCGGCATCGTCTTCCAGAGCTACAACCTGTTCCCGCACCTGACCGTCTCCCAGAACATCACGCTCTCGCCGCGGATCACGCAGAACGTGCCCCAGGCGCAGGCCGAGACGCTGGCCCGCGAGGTGCTGGCGCAGGTCGGCCTGTCCGAGAAATTCGACAGCTATCCCGACAATCTCTCCGGGGGGCAGCAACAGCGCGTCGCCATCGCCCGCTCACTTGCGATGCGGCCGAAGGTGATGCTGTTCGACGAGGTGACATCCGCGCTCGATCCGGAACTGACCGGCGAGGTTCTGCTGGTGATGGAAAAACTCGCCAAGGGCGGCATGACCATGCTGCTCGTCACTCATGAGATGAACTTCGCGCGCAATGTCGCCAGCACGACCATCTTCATGCATCAGGGCAAGATCTGGGAGAGCGGGCCGTCACGGGAGCTCTTCGCCAACCCGCAGACGCCGGAGCTGCGCAATTTCGTCAGCGCAGGCGCGCATTGATCGGCCGGTCCCAGCGCCCGTCCCCATCTCTCGCGGAAGGGGCCAGGGCCGGACGATCCCTGCCGGAGGAAAAGCTCTGCTTGCGGCGGATATCCGCAGGGTCTGACGCCTCCCATCAAGCGGACCCACCAGACGCGCCACAGTCTTTCCAGTCCTCGTCCGGCGGCGGGCCCCAGTCCTTCAGGACGCAGCTATAGACGGCGCTCGCCTCAAAAGGATAGCGCGCCTCCATCTCCGGCGTCAGCGTCAGGCCGAGGCCGGGCGCAGTCGGGAGCAGGAGCCGACCGTTTTCGATCCGGCCCTGATCGCCGATCATCTCCCGGCCGAGCGGGAAATCGAGCATGGGGAATTCCACCAGCTTGCCACCACCGGCAAAGGCGGCGTGGTAATTCGCCATGATCGCGGCCGCTCCGCCCCAGGCGTGCACGACGACCTCCGTCGCGAGTTCATCTGCCGCGGCAAAGATCTCCATCACCGCGCTGATACCGCCGATCACCGAGGCGTCGGGCTGGACGAAGGCATAGGAGCCGGCACGCATGCGCTCGATCATTTCCTTCGGCGTCGTGATGATCTCGCCGCCGCAGACGGGAACGTCGATGCGCCGGCGCAGCTCGCGAAAGGCCTCGGGGCTGTCGGGGCCGACGGCCTCTTCGAGGAAGAGCATGCGCTCAGCCGTCCTGCCATGCACGGCCTCGACGAAGGCGACGACATCGTCGACGGGCTGCGGCGGATCGGCCAGATTCTGGCACATGTCGACGCCGACCCTTATGCCGCGCCTGGCCGCTTCCTCCAGCACCCAGACGGTCCGCCAGATGTCGGCCTTGAGCGAGCGGATCTTGTAGATCGCGATGCCCTTCGCGCCGAGCAAGTCGAGTTCGCGGATGAACTGGTGCCTCGCGTCGCAGCAGCCGCCGCTGCCATAGATCGGGATGGCATCGCATTGGGCGCCGCCGAGCAGTTCATGGACGGGCAGACCGAGGCTCTTGCCCCTGGCGTCCTGCAAGGCGCTCTCGAACKCGCTGATGACATGGCGCGCCGCGCCCTGGAGCGACCAGTAATCGCAGAGCGAGCGCAGGTCCCTGACCCGGCGCGGAATGTCGAAGCCATCCTTGCCCAGCATCAGCGGCGCGCAGAGATCGACGATCGATTTGAACACCAGCGGTGCGAACACGGCGATATAGCCTTCGCCGAGGCCAGTCACGCCATTGTCCAGCGTCACCTCGACCATGCCGATCGTCCGCTTCGGTCCGTTCGGGAAACAGGCCCTGATCTCGCGCTCATCGGCATCGGCATAGGGCGAACTCAGCAGGACGCAGCGAACCCCGGTAATCCTAGGCATGGCACTCCCTCGCTTCGCTACCGGTCAGGGCATGGTTAGGTTCAGCGCGCGTCCATGATCTCGGGCAGCATGCGCCGGGCGATCGGCCTCAGCCGCTCCGCCTCGGCCGCGTCGATCCAGCGATAGGGCCGGCGCAGGCGCGGCCCGACCGGCGCCCAGTTGCCGATGGCGGCGAGCAGCTTGTCGAGCGCGGCGTTGGAATAGCCGTGGTCGCGCCGGAACGGCAGAATATGCGCATCCATGAAAGCGCAGATGCGCTGCTCGATCTCGCGGGCGGCGCCGATATCGCTCAGCATCATCTCGGTCCAGGCTTGCGCGCCGCGCGGGCTGAGGCAGGCGACATTGGAGAAGGCGCCGGCTGCGACCCCGGCCTCGACACCGGTCGCAAGATGGTGGCCGGGCAGGTAAAGCGCCCAGTCGTCCAGATGCGCCTGCGCTTCGGCGTACCAGTCCGCATCGCCATCGGCGAGCTTGATGCCGACGACCTGCGGCACCTGCTTCAGCACGGCCCCAAGCGTGGCCGGCGACAGGACACGCTTCGCGTGCGGCGGGTTGTAGAGCACGAGCGGGATGTCTCCCGCCGCCTCGGCGGCCATCTGCAGGAAGTCCACGGCCTCGGGATCGCTGACCGGCCACCAATCAGGCAGGATCACCTGGATTCCGTCCGGCGCATGCGCGACGGCGCGTCTCAGCCGGTCAAGTGCGACACTCGGATCGGGCTGGCAGGCGCCAATCACGAAGGGCATGTTCGCGCGGCTGCAGCGCTCGGCCAGGATACGCTGGATCGCGTCGAATTCGGCCTCGGTCTGGTTGTGGCACTCGCCGGCCGTGCCATTCGAATAGATGCCGTCGACCCTGGCGGCGATCAGCACGTCGATCTCGTTGGCGAGCCGCGACAGATCGATCCCTCCATCCGACTCGATCGGCAGCAGCAAGGTTGCCCAATTGCCGCGCAGCGCGCCCCACCTGCCCGCCCGGTCGAGCTTTCCCGACATCGTCGTTTCCCCTCCTGCCGACTTGTTGACTTCACGGATATCCTACAAGTAGATATCGTTCAACAATCGGGCGGAAGCCGCCGGCGCTCTCGGGCGCGGCCGGTGCCACAGGATGAGGTCGAAGACCGTGACCCGGACGATCAGGCCCCTGGTGAAGCCGCAATCGCTGCACGTCTCCGTGCTGGAAAGCGTCAAGGCCTATATCGACGAGAGCGGCCTGCCTCCGGGCAGCCAGCTTCCGCCGGAGAACGACCTCGCCCAGCAGCTCGGCGTCAGCCGCAACTCAGTGCGCGAGGCGGTCAAGGCGCTGGAATCGGTCGGCATCGTCGAGACCAGGCGCGGCATCGGCATCTTCGTCAGCGACTTTTCCTTCGCTCCGCTGCTCGACAATCTCGCCTTCGGCCTGCGCGGCAGGCTCGATGATTTCGAGGAGCTCCTGACCATTCGCCGCGCGCTGGAAGGCGCGCTGATCGGCAGGACGGTGCAGGTGATCGGCGCCGACGACATCGCCGAGTTGCGCGCCCTCACCGCAAAGATGAAGGCCAGGGTCGATGTAGGAGAGAGCTTCCTCGAGGAGGACCGGCGCTTCCACCGCACCTTGTTCCGCTGCCAGAACAACCAGCTGCTGCTGAAGCTGCTCGACATTTTCTGGCAGGCCTTCGTCAAGGCCTCGGATTTCATCAATCTCGAAAATCGCGATCCGGTCGCAACCTGGCGCGATCACCACGAGATCGTCGAGGCCGTCGCGACACGCGACGCCGAGACGGCGCGCGAGCGCCTCGACCACCACTATCACGGCATCTCAAAAATAATCGCAGCCAACAAGGCGGCGAGCTGATGGGAGGTTACGATGACCATGAGGACGTATCGTAGGGCGCTGATG
>NZ_JBFTZN010000113.1:0-22593 GCF_056406775.1 Allobosea sp. P1_A7 | reverse complement strand
AGAATGGGCTGAGTACTACACACCACGCGAGGCTCTTGCAGCAAACTGTTTAAGGGGGCAGATCGATGGACGGGAAGGCTCCAAACCTCGGTCGCCCATCGACCATGATCGACAATGCCATTCGGGTCGGTCTGGTTGCCCTGCTGGTCTATGCCTGCGCACGGATCGTGCTTCCCTTTGCATTCCTTTTGATTTGGTCAGCGATCCTGGCGGTGATGCTGTATCCGCTCCATCTGCGCTTGATGCCGCGGCTCGGGAATCGTGGATCGGCGCTGCTGATCGGACTGATCGGCGTCGTGTTGATGCTGGGGCCGATGGTGATTGCGGTGACGTCGCTTGCGACGACGCTCTATTCGCTGATCTCGACCTTGCAGAGCCAGAACGTAACCATCCCACAGCCACCCCTATGGCTCGATGGCACCCCTTTGATCGGCAAGAAATTAACGGAGATCTGGACACTCGTCGCCTCCAACCTGCCGGCGGCGCTGGCAAAATACGGCCACCTGCTCAGCGGGCCCTTGGCATGGCTGGCTACGTTCGCTGGTGGCCTTGCCGTTGGCGAACTCTCATTCGTTCTTTCCTTCGCGATCGCCGCGGTACTCATTGTCTACGGCAAGGACGCAGCAACCTTCGCTAGACGCCTGTTGACACGCGTCACAGGGAGCAACGAGCGCGCGGTGCAACTGGTCACGCTCACTGCAGCCACGATCCGCGGCGTGGGACTCGGGGTTGTTGGCGTTGCTCTGATCCAGTCATCGCTTTTAGGCCTGGGCTTCTTCGCCATAGGAATTCAGGCAGCCGGTCCCTTAACCCTTGTTGCGCTCATATTGGGCATCATGCAGGTGCCGCTGATTTTGCTGACGCTGCCTGTGGTCGGCTATGTCTTCATTTACGAAGCAACGCAGCCGGCAGTCATCTTTCTGATCTGGAATATTGTCGTCGGTCTCGGCGACAACATTCTCAGACCATTGATGCTCGGCAGAGGGCTGAATGTCCCGATGCCGGTCATTCTGATGGGTGTTATCGGCGGCATGATCGTCGACGGGCTCCTCGGACTATTCGTCGGGCCCGTTCTTCTGGCCGTCAGCTACGTGTTGCTGCTGGAATGGCTGCAGCAACACCCGGTGTGAATTGCTCTCCTACGGCGTCCTTACCTCGATCGCAGGCAGCGCCGCACCGGCGGAGGCGCGCCTCACGCCCTCCGTCGAAGGCGGCAAGCGCAATGGCCGCGAATGCACCGGCGCTTGCTCTAGGCTGCGCGCTTCAGCGCTTCGCCGAGCAGGGACACCATGTCGTCGATCTGCCCGGGCTCGACGATCAGCGGTGGCGACAGAGCGATGATGTCGCCGGTGACGCGGATCAGCAGCCCCTTCTCGAAGCAGTCGACGAAGATGTCATAAGCCCGCGCCCCGATCGCTCCAGCGCGCGATTCGAGCTCGATGCCGACGACGAGGCCGATGGTGCGGATATCGATCACATGCGGAGCGCCCCTGAGGCTATGCATCGCCTCCTGCCATTTCGCCGCGAGCTCGGCGGCGCGCGTCAGGAGCCCCTCTTCGGCATAGATGTCGAGCGTCGCGAGACCAGCGGCGCAAGCGATCGGGTGGCCGGAATAGGTGTAGCCATGGAACAGCTCGATCGCAGCCTCCGGACCGGTCATCAGCGCATCATGCACCTTGCGGCTGGCGAAGACGGCGCCCATCGGCACCGCACCATTGGTCAGCCCCTTGGCCGTCGTCATGATGTCCGGCACCACGCCAAAATACTCGGCCGCAAAGGGCGTGCCGAGACGGCCGAACCCGGTGATGACCTCGTCGAAGATCAGCAGGATGCCGTGACGCGTCGCAATCTCGCGCAGGCGCTGCAGATAGCCCTTCGGCGGCAACAGAACGCCGGTCGAGCCTGCGACGGGCTCGACGATCACCGCCGCGATCGTTTCCGCGCCATGCAGCGCGACCAGGCGCTCCAGATCGTCGGCAAGTTCGGCGCCGTGCTCCGGGAGCCCCTTCGTGTAGGCATTGCGGGCAAGATCATRCGTATGGCGCAGATGATCGCTGCCCGGAAGCTGCGGGAAGACACGCCGGTTATTGACCAGTCCACCGACAGAAATGCCGCCGAAGCCGACGCCGTGATAGCCGCGCTCGCGGCCGATCAGGCGGGTTCGCGTCCCCTGCCCGATCGCGCGCTGATAGGCGATGGCGATCTTGAGAGCCGTATCGACTGATTCCGAGCCCGAACCGGTGAAGAAGACGCGATCGAGTTTCGCCTCTCCGGCCCCTGGCGCCAGGGCGGCGAGGCGCTCGGCGAAGTCGAAGGCGATCGTGTGCCCCATTTGGAAGGACGGCGCATAATCGAGGGTCGAAAGCTGGCGCTCGACCGCTTCCGTGATCTGGCGGCKGCCATGTCCGGCATTGACGCACCAGAGCCCGGCCGTGCCGTCGACCACCTTGCGACCATCATCGGTGGTGTAGTGCATGCCCTGGGCCGAGGCGAGGAGCCGCGGCGCGGCYTTGAACTGCCGGTTGGCGGTAAAGGGCATCCAGTAGCTGTCGAGCGAGCGGGCGTTCTGCAATGAGGCTGGCGGAGTGTTGGCGGTCATGGCGTGCTCCCTTGTCTGCCTGCCACAAGCCACGTTCCGTCATTGCCAACAAGTCTGTTTCGGATGAAACATAAGACGCTGATTTATAAGGAGACAAAGATAGATCGATGCAGATATTGAACAGAAGGAACAGCGGGTGATCGGCATCGATGTCGGAGGGGTGACTGCGCCATGCCGGTCCCTTCGCGTCAAACACAGTTGGCATATGTCCCACGGCAAGCGCACGGGACGAAGATGTGTCGAGGATCGTCGCGGGACAAGCACGGGTTGGCGGGGAGGAGAGTTCGGTGTCTGTGGACGTAGGTGCTCGCCTTAGATTCATCCGACAGAAATACAATCTATCGCAGCGCACGCTCGCTAGGCGTGTCGGCATAGCCAATTCGTCGATATCGCTGATCGAGTCGAACTCCATTAGCCCATCCGTTGGAGTCCTGAAGCGAATTCTCGATGGAGTTCCCATTGGACTCAGCGAATTCTTCTCAATGGAGCCTGACAGGCCGCAACAGACCTTCTATCAAGCCAGTGAATTGGTTGAGATTGGCAAGGGCGGGATTTCGTATCGGCAAGTGGGCGAGAGCCTGTTCGGTCGCGCACTTCAAATCCTGAAGGAACGCTACGAACCAGGGACCGACACAGGTCGTGTGCTGCTCGCCCATGATGGYGAAGAGGGCGGAATTGTCCTCATTGGCCGGCTGGAGGTCACGGTCGAGGATCAGCGCCGAATACTGGGCCCCGGCGATGCGTATTATTTCGATAGCCGAAGGCCGCATCGGTTTAGATGCGTGGGGCCGGTTGCCTGCGAAGTTGTAAGTGCCTGCACGCCGCCATCGTTTTAGCCCCGAGTTTGGGCCGGTGACGCGCCAACCGCTCTTGACGCCAACCGTCGATCGCGGACGGCATCTGCGATTGGCCGTCCAGGCTGCCCTGGCCTGCGAACCGTCTGAGTGCCTGCATCCCCGGATATTGCTTGGCGTCCGTTAGGCAGTCATTGCACCGATCTCCTGACGCTGCGCGGCATGAGGCTGACGAGCCCGAGCAGCGCCAGCGCGACACCGATCCAAAGCGGCGAGCGCAAACCATAACCGGCGACGATACCGATGCCACCGAACCAGGCGCCTGCCGCAAGACCAATATTGATGACCGATGTGTGGACTGTGTTCACCAATGGCCCGGGGTGCGCTGTCTTCATGACGCGTGAAATCATCGCCGGGTTCATGGGGACCCCGACCAATCCTATCGCAATGAAAGCAACGACGCTGACAATGCGGTGATCGGCAAAGACTGCGAATGTCGCGAGCGTCCCCGCCAATGCGATCAGGCCGCCGACGAGGATCGGAATCGTATGCTTGTCGGCGAAGCGCCCAACGATCGCGTTGCCGATGACGTTGGCTGCACCATAAGCGCCGAGCAGCAGGGGTACCGTGGCAGGAGAAAAGCCCGTCACATCCGTAAAGATCGGCGAGAAATAACTGAATGCAGCAAAGGTCGCGCCAATGATCAGACCGCTCGTGGCATAGGCCGCCCAAAGCTGGCCGTTTCGGAACGATGCCAGTTCAGTGCTCAAGCTGATTTGGGCCGATTTCCTGGATGCCGGAACCAATGCTGCTATGACAGCGGCACACAGCATCGCGAGCGCGACGACCAGCCAAAAGCTCGCTCGCCAGCCAAAGCGCTGGTCAATCAAGGTCGCAGCCGGCACGCCCAGGACCGTCGCGAGCATCAACCCGGCGAGCACGATCGATGAGGCCCGCCCTCTCGCGTCCGGTCGAACGACTTCGGCACAGATGGCCAACGACACCCCGAAACATGCCGAACCGGCAACACCGGTGATGATCCGCGCGGCAACCATGATGCCATACCCATCCGCCGTCGCGGCGATGATCCCTCCAACACTGTAGAGCGCAAGCAAACCAAGCAGTGCGCGCTTGTTTGGAACTCGGAGTTTGAGAAGCGCGAGGGTCAGCAGCGGCCCACCGACGACCATCCCCGCCGCATAGATCGAGATCAGATACCCGACCTCGGCAATCGTTACGCCAAGCGCGGCCGACAGCGAGGGCATCATGCCGGCGACCATGAATTCCGATGTGGTCAGCGAAAAGATCGTCAATCCCAGGACATAGACCACTACCGGGAGTCCTTCCCGCACGGCCTGCGCTATCGGCGTTCCGGAAGCCGAGCTCGCCGGGCTGCTGCGATCGACAGTGTCCATTGTCACTCAATCCATTCTATAATTCTCACTATAAAATTCGCTACCCGGCTTGCGTGCCATGGTCAAGGATTTATATAATTCACGCTACAGAAAGGAACACCATGGCAGTCCGAGGCCGCCCGCGCAGCTTTGCCCGTGACCACGCACTTCAGCGCATCATGGAAGTGTTCTGGGCCAAGGGGTATGAGGGCACTCAGCTCAACGACCTGACGGCAGCGATCGGGATTACGCCGCCGAGTTTTTATGCAGCCTTTGTCTCGAAGGAATCAGCGTTTCGGGAGGCGGTAGAGCTCTATGTGGCGACCGCGGGATCTGGCGCCCTGCGCGCGCTCGACGAAGGCACCACCGTACGGGAGTCGATCCGCGCCATGCTTCAGGCCAGCATCGACACGGCGCTCAGCGCACCACACTCTGGCGGCTGCCTGCTGATCCTCGGCGTGGTCAACTGCCAGATTGAAACCGAACCACTGCGCGAACTGCTCAGGAGCATTCGCGAGGAAACCGAGATGCGTATTCGCGCCAGGCTGGCTCGGGGCGTGGCGGAGGGTGACCTGGTGGGTTCGAGCAATATCCCGGTGCTGGCCAACTACTACAGCGCAGTGATGCAAGGCCTTTCAATGCAAGCTCGCGACGGCGCCACGAGAGACGAGCTCGAGGCGCTCATCGCTCCGTCAATGACCCCGCTGCACGTGTAGATCGCAGGCCGACCTGCCCAAACCATGCCCCCGAGAGGTCGAAACACGATGGAAGAACAGGTCAATCGTTCGATCCGCGATCATGCTACGTCCACTGGCAAGGTGGTGGTGCCCGCCGTGCTCAAGGACGATGTCGAACAGTTCCATTATGCCCCGGCGCGGCGCGCTGGAGATTTCGTATTTCTGTCCGGGCTTGTCGCCAGCAACAGGCAATCGACAGCGATGGACGCCGAGCGCTTTTGTAGCGAATTGCGTCGTGTCTTCACATTGATGGAACAGCTTCTGAACGCATGCGGGGCGCGTGTGGATGATGTCGTGGAACTTCAGATGTTTCATGTGCTCGGCAGCGACCGACTGGCGTTGGACAAAGCAGGACAACTGGCCGCGATTGCGGCCGTCCGGGACGAGTTCTTTCCCGCCCCCTATCCCGCCTGCGTCGAACTGGCCGTCGCTGAACTCAACGCGGCAGATGGGCTGGTGGAGATCAAGGCGACGGCATTTGCCCCCCTATTGCCTCGTGACCAGATGTAACGTGGTGAGCGCTCGACGCGCCTGGTTGCAAAGCGATGAATAGCAAACAAGACGACGAGCGATGAGCGAAGCCAAACAGGCCTTGGCAACAGCGACTATCTTACGGCCGGACGGAAGTGCTGCTTCTATCCATGACAGATGTCCCTTGCGGCAAGCGGATTGTATCCTCATCGGTGAGCATGGCTCTCCGATTTCATCGACAATGACAGCACCAATGCCATGGCTGCCAGCACCGCAGCGACGAGGCCGAGATTGTTCGAGCCCAGCCACTCAATTCCTAGACCGCCGATGGAACCCGATAGTGCGATGGCGAGGTACAGGATTGCCTGGTTGAGCGAAACGAGAACACCGGCGGCTTCAGGCTTCAGGGAGATCAGCCGGTGCTGTTGCGGCGTCGTAATGGCGAAGGCGGCGATGCCGTAGACCGCGATCAATGCAAAGGCCCATGCCAGGTTATCGATGGTCAATCGCAGGACGACTAGGCTGAGAATGAGCCAGACCAAGGCGATCGCCACCACCCTGCGGCCGCCAAAGCGGTCGGCGAGCATACCGGCGCCCAGGTTCCCGACAGTGCCAACCACGCCAAGCGTTGTCATGAGCCCCGCAAGGTAGAGACTGTTTCCCTGCGTCGCCGTTTCAAAGATGATCCCCATATAGGTGTAGGGCATATACACAGCGGTGAAGGCCAGCAGGGTCACTCCGAGGACCGCAGCGATTTGAGGCTCGAGCAGGAACCGCATTTGCTGGCGTAACCCCGGTGCTGTCGCGATCGTCGTTGTCTTCGGGACGGAGATGACGATCCCGATGACGCCAACCACGGCCAGTCCGGTTGCAAGCCACATGGTCGACCGCCAGCCGAACATCCCGCCGAACGCTGTACCCAAGGGTGCCCCAAGCGCAGTCGCCGCAGTGAAGCCGCTCACGACCAAAGCAATGGCTCGGCCCCGGTGTGCTGGCGAAACCATCGCGGCAGCAGTTACGGTGGCGGTCGGCACAAATAATCCAACGCCGAGAGCAGCCACGACCTGACCGGCCAGAACATGAGCATAGGACGGCGCGAGCGCAGTCCAGACACTCCCGGCAAGATAAGTCACCACTGCGGCGACCAGTACGGTTCTTCGGTCCCATCCCCCGGTGGACGTCGTCAGGACCGGGCCCGCGAGTGCGCAGGTCAACGCGAAGATCGTGATGACCTGCCCCGCGACGGACGGCGCGATCTTGAGCRAACTGCTGAGAAGGGGCAGCAAGCCCGCCAGGACGAACTCGCCGGTTCCGACGACAAGGACACCGAATGCGAGCATCGAAACCGGGAGCCATGGGCTCTTGGCCTGCGGCCGATCGACTTCACGTGGAGTTTGCAGCGGCGCAGCGACCATGAGTGGACCTTTCCGGCCCGGCGATGTCAGCACCGATGCCAAGTCGTTTGGTTGGACAATTGGGATATGAGCGGCCTGCCGGCGCGGCGGCGCGGCTCATCAGGACGTTCGGCCTCAAGCGCACGAAGCCGTTCGATGAGAGGTCCTTTAGGGGCCCGGCAGGATGAACTTCAGGTCTTCAAGGAAGGTTCGGAAAGCTGGCGACAACCCGTCTCGCCTCGCCAACAAATCCGCAGATCGGCCACGAGCGGCAGGTCGCTGCTGGTGTTCCGGCTCTCCGGAGCGGAATGGGTCGCCGCTCATCTTAGACCCCGCGCCGCCCGGAGCCGCTGCCTGGATGCGAGCCGCGCCAGTTCGAACTGGTCGGCTTCCTCCATCAGGGCCGCCACATTGGCCGATGCCTGATACGAAGTAAGCTCAAAGGCGAGCTGCTCAATATCGGTGTCGGGCTGAAGCTCTCCCGCCCGCATCGCTTCGGTCGACAGATTGACGATGCACTGCCTCGCCTCGAGCCGATGATGCTCCACCCGATCGCGGATCCGTCCCGGACGCGTGCGGTATTCACTGCTCAGCGCGTGAACCAGGCAGCCGCCCGGAAGCGTTCTTTGCTCCACGAATGTGTACCAGCCCTCGATAAGAGCGATGAGACGCTCGACCGCGTTTGGCCTTGCCCTGGCGGGGCCAATGACGGCGTCCGTGTATAGCGACACGCCGTTCTCGATCGTCGCGAGCTGCAGCGCCTCCCTGTCGCCAAAGAGGATTTGGATGTTGCCTCGTGCAACCCCCGCATCAGCGGCCACGCGCCCGAACGTCAGACCGTCCAGCCCCTCGACGGAGGCGATCCGGGTTGCATGGTGAAGAATGTTGGCCCGGGCGCGGTCACCGCGCTCCTTCCTCTTATCGCTCGTCATCACGTCACCTCACAGTTCGCAACACATATACAGTCGTATGTATATTGTAAAGCCCGTACTGAAGGGATTGACCGGATGTTGTCCCTCTGAGAAGCGGCCGCCAGGCCCGTCGAACGCCGGGGCCAGACTCTCAAACGGACCTAAATGGCCGGCTGGGAACCGGAAACATGCCGGCGCGCCTCAGTCGATCGTGGACTGGCACCGGACTTTGTCTGATAGTGAGCCGGCTGATGGCCGAAGCGCCCTACTATTGTTGTATTGCTGAATCAGCGCGGTATCGGCCGATGATCGGTCAGGACCAGAGGGTGGCATGAGCGATCCACGCGAGCATCAGCTCATCGATGCCGTCTACGAGGCAGCCCTTGTGCCAAGCCTCTGGCCATCCGTGCTCGCCAAATTCGCCGATATCTGCAGTGCGAAGGACGCGGTGCTTTGCACCGTCCGGGGCGAGGAGATGCGCTTCATCAACTCCTCACCCGCGTTCGAACAGCTCTGGCTCGATTTTCTCAGCCTCTATCCCGGGGCGTCCAACGAGCGGACCAAACGTCTGATGGCGCTGCAGTATCCCGGTTTTGCAACCGATGCCGACGTCTTCACCATGCAGGAAATGGCTCAGGACCCGATCTATCGCGACTTCTTCATCCCGCGTGGCTATGGCTTCGGCGTCGCGACCGCAATCGAGGTTCCGAGCGGCGACACCATCATCGTCCATGCCGAACGCGACTATGCCTCGGGGCCGGTCGGGCGCGATCTCGTCACGCAGGTCGATCGCACACGGTCCCATTTTGCTCGCGCCGGCATCCTGGCAGCGCGGCTCGACATGGAGCGTGCCCGCACCGTTGCCCACGCGCTCGAGATGATCGGCCTTCCTGCAGCCGTGCTCGGATGGCGCGGACAGGCCCTCGCTGCGAATCCGCTCCTCGTCAGGCTGATGCCGGATGTCGCGCAGGACCGCCCATCCCGGCTCGGGCTCGCCAATCCCTCTGCGGACCGCTTGCTTCTCCAGGCGTTCGCAGCCCTGGGCAAAGCGCCGCACGATGCCGCCGTCCGCTCGATCCCGATTGCCGCCGAGGGCGATAATCCGCCCTTCATCGCGCATCTCGTGCCGGTGACCGGGGCGGGTCACGATGTGCTGTCGCAAGCCCATGCGATTCTGGTCGTAACGCCGGTCGTCCCCGGAGAGGTCCCGACCGCTTCGGTCATCCAGGGCCTGTTCGACCTGACGCCGGCGGAGGCCAAGCTCGCTGCCTTGATCGCCGCCGGAAGCCGCCCCCGCGATGCCGCGCTCGCCCTCGGCATTGGGGAGGAAACCGTTCGGACCACTCTAAAACGGGTCTTTGCGAAAACGGGCCTCGAACGCCAGGCCGATCTGGTCGGGCTCTTGCAGGGCGCCAGCCTCGGCGGGCGCGTTCTCCACACCCAGCCGTAAAGGGCTGCAACCCCCACGACGTCACCGATCTGAACGCCAGGCGGCTCAAGACAGCAATCTTGGGGTGGTTCTCCCCGCGGATGCTTACTCGCCCGCCGAACGTGCCAGGACCTGGCCATACCGTGCGTGGGAAAAGGCCTCGCTCCGCCTCAGTTCGGCGTCGAGAGCCTGCCCCTCCTCAGTCAGGCTATATTCGACATGGCGGACATTCTCGCTCAGGTCGCAACGGATGACGAAACCCTTGCCTTCAAGTGACTTGAGCCGGGCGGAAAGGACACGCGCGGAGATCGATCCGGGCAGCGCGCGGCGAAGCTCCGCAAACCGCAGCGCGTTATTCTGGCCGAGAGCCCAGATGATATGGCTCATCCATTCCTGGGCAAGGAACTTGAGCAAAGGTTCCACCCGGCATTTGCTATCGTCGACTTCAATTCTTTCAACCTTGTTCATGGCAAGCTTGCGGTATCCATAAGGTTACTACTGGTCGAGGCCGTATTGCAGCGCTAGCGTGCAGCCGTGTTCACTGCCGCGATGGAGGTTGGTTCATGGCTCGCGCAACTCCGGTTCCAGGTAAACTGCTGCTCTCTCCTCAGGATCACACCCTGATCCTGATCGACTTTCAATCGCAAATGTCCTTCGCAACGAAGTCGATCGATGCCGTGGCATTGCGCAACAACGCCGCCCTGATTTCCCATGCCGCCGCCGGCTTCGGCGTTTCGGCCATCCTGACCACCGTCGCCGAGAAGAGCTTCTCCGGGCCGATGTTCGAGGAGATCACGACCGCCTTCAACGGCCAGAAGCTGCTTGATCGCACCTCCATGAACACCTGGGAGGATGCCGCGGTGATCGCGCGCGTCAACGAGATCGGCAAGAGCCGCATCGTGCTTGCCGGCCTTTGGACCTCKGTTTGCATCGTCGGCCCGGCGCTCTCGGCCATCGACCAGGGTTTTGAAGTCTACGTCATCACCGACGCCTGCGGAGACGTCTCCGACGAAGCGCATGAGCGGGCCGTCGAGCGGATGGTACAGGCCGGCGCCCGTCCGATGACCGCGTTGCAATATCTGCTCGAGTTGCAGCGCGACTGGGCGARGACGGACACCTACGATCTCACCACCGGCATCGCCAAGAAGTTCGGCGGGGCCTACGGTCTCGGCATCATCTACGCCAAGACGATGTTCGGCGCACAAGAGGGACATTGATCATGCCCAAGGTCAGCACGAAGGACGGTCTCGAAATCTTCTTCAAGGACTGGGGTCCGAAAGACGCCCAGCCCATCGTCTTCCACCATGGTTGGCCGCTCAGTTCGGACGACTGGGACGCGCAGATGCTGTTCTTCCTCGCGAAGGGCTACCGCGTCGTCGCCCATGACCGGCGCGGCCATGGCCGTTCGACCCAGACCGGAGACGGTCATGACATGGACCATTACGCGGCCGATGCCGCGGCGGTGGTCGAGCATCTCGACCTGCGAAACACCGTTCATGTCGGCCATTCGACCGGCGGTGGCGAGGCGCTGCACTACACGGTCCGCCATGGCAAGGGCCGCGTAGCCAAGCTGGTGCTGATCGGCGCGGTGCCCCCGCTGATGCTGAAGACCGCGGCCAATCCGGGCGGGCTGCCGATCGAGGTCTTCGACGGCTTCCGGCAGGCGCTCGCCGCCAATCGCGCGCAATTCTTCCTCGATGTGCCGAGTGGGCCCTTCTACGGCTATAATCGCCCGGGCGCGAACCCGTCACAGGGCATCATCCGGAATTGGTGGCGCCAGGGCATGATGGGGGGCGCCAAGGCGCATTACGACGGCATCAAGGCCTTCTCGGAGACCGATTTCACCGAGGATTTGAAGGCGGTCGAGGTGCCGACACTGGTGATGCATGGCGATGACGACCAGATCGTGCCGATCGCCGACGCGGCCCTGCTCTCGATCAAGCTGCTGAAGCACGGCACGCTCAAGGTCTACGAGAAGCTCCCGCACGGGCTCTGCACGACCCATCCGGAGCTGGTCAACGCCGATCTGCTCGCTTTCGTGAAAGGCTGATTGTCGGGCGGCCAGAGCCCCAGGGAGGTCGATATGAAGCCCTATCTGCTGGCCCTGGGGGCCGGCCTGCTGGTCGGCATCATCTACAGCCTGCTCAATGTCCGCTCGCCAGCGCCACCGGTGGTGGCGCTGATCGGTCTCCTCGGCATCCTGGCCGGGGAGCAGATCGTGCCAATTGCCAAGCGCGTCCTCGCGGGCGAGCGGCTCAGCATCGGCTGGCTCAAGAGCGAATGCGGTGAGCACCTTTTCGGCGCCCTACCCGCGCGCTCCGCCGAGAAGCAGGCCGAACGCAACGATGCCGGCAGCAAGCCTTCATGAACCCGACCCGCAGACAGACCACGCTCGGCGGCGCGGCCGGCGCGCTTTCCACGCTGCTCGGCGGCCGGGCCGCCGCCCAGACATCGACGACAGGACAAGCCGCCATGACCGCCGACCTTCTTCTCGTGAACGGACGCTTCAGCACTCTGGACCGCAGAAACCCCGATCCGCAGGCGGCTGCCATCTCCGATGGCCGTTTCATCGGTGTCGGAGCGGAACAGGACATGCGCGCTCTGGCCGGCCCGACGACTGCGATCGTCGACCTCGGCGGCCGGCGTGTCATTCCGGGGCTGATCGACAGCCATATGCACATCATCCGCGGCGGGCTGAACTACAATATGGAGTTGCGCTGGGACGGCGTGCGCTCGCTTGCCCAGGCGATGGAGATGCTGAAGCGCCAGGTCGCGGTGACCCCGCCGCCACAATGGGTGCGAGTGATCGGCGGCTTCACCGAACATCAATTCGCCGAGAAGCGTTTGCCGACGCTCGACGAGATCAACGTGATCGCCCCCGAGACGCCGGTCTTCATCCTGCATCTCTATGACCGCGCCCTGCTCAACGCCGCGGCCCTCCGCGCCGTCGGTTACGGCAAGGAGACGCCCGATCCACCGGGCGGCGAGATCCAGCGCGATGCAAACGGCAACCCGACCGGACTGCTGATTGCCAAGCCTAACGCCAACATCCTCTATGCCACCTTGGCGAAGGGCCCCAAGCTCCCGCCCGAGTACCAGCTCAACTCGACGCGCCATTTCATGCGCGAGATGAACCGGCTCGGCGTGACCAGCATCATCGATGCAGGCGGCGGCTTCCAGAACTACCCGGATGACTACGCAATCATCGAGAAACTGCATGCCGCAGGCGAGCTGACCTTGCGGCTCGCCTATAATCTCTTCACGCAGAAGCCGAAGGAGGAGCTCGCCGATTTCGCGGGCTGGGCCAACCAGGTGAAACCCGGCCAGGGCGATGATCTCTATCGCCATAATGGCGCTGGCGAGATGCTGGTCTATTCGGCCGCGGATTTCGAGGATTTCAGGGTCGAGCGACCGGACATGCCGTCCACGATGGAGGGCGATCTCGAACCCGTCGTGCGGCTGCTCGCCGAGAACCGCTGGCCCTGGCGCCTGCATGCCACCTACGATGAGACCATCACCCGCGCGCTCGACGTCTTCGAGAAGGTCAACCGCGACACGCCCTTGCAGGGGCTGCACTGGTTCTTCGACCATTGCGAGACGATCAGCGATCGCAACATCGATCGCATCGCAGCGCTCGGCGGCGGCATCGCCGTGCAGCACCGGATGATGTTCCAGGGCGAGGATTTCGTCGAACGTTATGGCGCCAGGGCGGCCGAGCGCACACCGCCGATCGCGCGCATGCTCGAGGCCGGCGTCCCCGTCGGTACCGGCACCGACGCGACCCGCGTCGCGAGCTATAACCCCTGGGTCTCGCTCGCCTGGCTCGTGACCGGCAAGACGCTGGGCGGCCTCAGGCTCTACCCGCAGCGCAACCTGCTCGACCGCGAAAGCGCGCTTCGGCTCTGGACGCAGGCCAATACCTGGTTCTCGACTGAGGAAGGCAAGAAGGGCCAGATCAAGACCGGCCAGCTTGCCGATCTCGTCGTGCTCGATCGCGACTACATGACCGTGCCGGAGGATGAGATCCAGGACATCGAGAGCGTGCTAACGCTGCTCGGCGGCAAGCCGGTTCACGGCACCGGCGACTATGCCGGGCTTGCCCCGCCACTGCCGCCGGCCATGCCGGACTGGTCACCGGTCAGGACCTTCGGCGGCTACCAGAGGCGTGCGGGCATGGATGGCCGCAAATATGCCTTCGCGGCCGCCTGTGGCTGTGCCAGCGCGTGCGGCGTCCACGGACACGCACATGCTTCGGCCTTGGCCGCAACCGTGCCGGTGCGCGACGAGGGTTCGTTCTGGGGAGCTCTTGGCTGCTCCTGCTGGGCCTTCTGAGCGCACGAAGGGATCGATCATGTCCGGTTCGCCACTCTCTTCCGCTCAGCAGGCCGTCGAACGGCTCCTTGGCCAGTCATGGCTGGTTGTTCTCGCCCGCATCGCTGTGGCGCTGCCCTTCATGCTCAGCGGCATCGCCAAGCTGTTCGATTTCGCAGGAGCGACCGCCGAGGTCCGCGGTCTGACCGGGCTCGAGCCTGCCGCACTCTTCGCCACGCTCGTCATCCTGACGCAGCTCGGCGGCTCTGCATTGCTGATTGCCGGCGGCCGCTATGCCTGGATCGGCGCGGCGGCGCTGGCCGGCTTCACAATCCTCGCGACACTCTACGCCCATGCCTTCTGGATGAAGCCCGCAGGCGAACGCTTCCTGCATCAGAACATCTTCTTCGAGCATGTCTCGATTGTCGGCGGGCTGGTGTTGCTGGCGATGCTTTCCGCCCGTTCGAGCTGGGGAGCACGAGTCTGATGGCCCAAGTGCCACACGATACCGCAGCCAGACCGGCGTCTTCGGCCTTCGCGCCGCTACAGCACTCCGTCTTCGCCGTACTCTGGGCGGCCACGGTCCTTGGCAATGTCGGCTCCTTCATGCGCGACGTCGCAAGCGGCTGGCTGGTCACCGATCTCTCCGGCTCGCCTGCGGCTGTCGCCATGATCCAGGTCGCCGGTACCTTGCCGATCTTCCTCCTCGCTATCCCGGCCGGCGTGCTCTCCGACATCGTCGACCGCAGGAAATTGTTGATCGGCGTCCAGCTGCTGCTGGGCTGCACCAGCGCTGTCCTGATGACGCTGGCCCTGACCAACCGGCTGACGATCGAATTTCTGGTCGGGCTGACCTTCATCGGCGGTGTCGGCGCTGCCTTGATGGGGCCGACCTGGCAATCGATCGTCCCCGAGCTCGTGCCGAAGACCGAGCTGCGCAATGCCGTCGCCCTGAACTCGCTCGGCATCAACATTGCCCGCGCGATCGGCCCTGCCGCCGGCGGCGCGCTCCTGGCGGCCTTTGGTGCCGCCTCGACCTATGGCGCCGACGTCCTGAGCTATGTCTTCGTCATCGCGGCACTGCTCTGGTGGCAGCGCCCCGCCGGCGCCGACGACGAGCTCCGCGAACATTTCGGCGGCGCTTTCAGGGCGGGGCTGCGCTACGCCCGCGCCAGTCGAGAGCTTCACCTGGTTCTTCTGCGGGCCGTCCTGTTCTTCGCCGGCGCCAGCGCCATTTGGGCGCTGTTGCCCCTCGTTGCCCGACAGCTGCTCGGCGGGGGCGCCGGTTTCTATGGCCTCCTTCTCGGAGCTGTAGGAGCCGGCGCGATCGCAGGGGCCATCGTGCTCCCGCGGATCCGGGCCCATCTCGATGCCGACGGCATCATGCTCGGCGCCGCGCTCGTCACGGCCGCCGTGACGGCGGCGTTGGCGGCGGTGCCACCGCAATGGCTCGCCATTCTCATGCTGCTCGTCCTGGGCGGCGCCTGGATCGCTGCGCTGACGACGCTGAACGGCACGGTACAGGCCATTCTGCCAAACTGGGTGCGCGGGCGCGGCCTGGCGATCTACCTCACGATCTTCAACGGCGCGTCGGCCGCCGGAAGCCTGCTCTGGGGGCTTGTTGCCGAAGCAATCGGGCTGCATGCCACCTTGCTCGTCGCAGCACTCGCGCTCGCGCTGGTCGCCGTTGCGGTCCTGCGCCTGCGGCTACCGGCGGGCGAGGCCGATCTCACCCCCTCGACCCATTGGCCGGAGCCGGCGATCGCCGATCCGGTCGAACACGATCGCGGCCCCGTCACCATCACGATCGAGTACCGTGTCGCTCGCGAAAGCCGGGCCGCCTTCCTCGAGGCGGTGGCGCGGCTCGCTCCGGAGCGGCGCCGGGACGGCGCCTTCGCCTGGGGCGTCAGCGAGGATGCCGCCGACCCCGACTGCATCCTTGAATGGTTCATGGTCGAGTCCTGGGCCGAGCATCTGCGTCAGCACAGGCGTGTCTCGCAGGCCGATGCCGATATCCAGGCGGAAGTCACGAAATTCCATACAGGCCAGGACAAACCGGTCATCCGGCATTTCCTGGGCTTGCAAGCGCGCCCCAACTCCGTTCCAGGCCAATAACCAGGGAGGCGCCTGCGCTGTTCAGGCGCGTTCAACACCGCGTGGGGAAGGTCATAGATCTCGCAGCGGAAGATACATCGATGCTTGTGCAAGTGATGGCTTGAATTCTGCCGGCGGCTTCGTCCATGATGACCTGTGTCCTAAGATGCTGGAGTGTAATGTGGTACCGCAACACGACAGAGGCCAAGCCACTTTCCCGGCAATTCTGCACCATTCAGGCGGTGCAAACCCTCCCAGAACAACTTCTCTTCGATCTGGCATGCTGACCCGCCTCGCCGCGGCGGCGTTCACGCTGGCCGCAGCAGGCTGCGCCGGAACCAGTGAAAATGCAGGCAGCTCGTCCGCCGGTGCCGCAGCTGGACCGAGCAGCATCCCGCGCGAGCGCCTGATCGGGAAATGGGGCATCGCCTCCTTCCACGCCGACAAGGACCGCAAGCGGACCGAGGCCCAGGCCAAGGCCCAGTGCAACATGCCCTACTCGATCACCAAGGGCCCGACCGACGGCGTCATGATGCATGTCGCCGACGATCCCAAGCTCTATGAGCTCGGAGTGAGCAGTATGCGGGTAAGCGGACGGAAGCAGACAATCGCTGGAACCTGCCTCGGCCTTGCGGCTCTGGCCTTGGGTGCTGTCGCGACACTGCCCGGCAGCGCATTCGCGGCCCCCAAGGCCGGCGAGGCGGAGACCCTCGACATCGGTGACGAGCCGGGGCGCATTTCGGGTGAGGAAACCGTTGTCGCCGACGGCCCCTACGCGCGTCAGGCCGTGCTGTTCCGCTCCAACGAGCCGCCGGGAACCGTGGTGATTCATACCTCGGAACGCTTCCTCTATGTCGTCCAGGGCAATAACCGCGCTCTGCGCTACGGCATCGGCGTCGGCCGTGAAGGCTTCCAGTGGTCGGGCCTGGTCAAGATCAGCCGCAAGGCGGAATGGCCGGACTGGCGCCCGCCGCCGGAGATGATCGCACGCCAGCCCTATCTGCCGCGATTCATGGCCGGCGGTCCGGGGAACCCGATGGGAGCGCGAGCGCTCTATCTCGGCTCGACGGTTTTCCGGGTCCACGGCACCAACCAGCCTGAGACCATCGGCCAATCGATTTCGTCCGGCTGTTTCCGCCTCGCGAATGGCGACATCATCGATCTGTATGAGCGCGTCCCGCTCAACACCAAGGTCGTCGTCCGGCACGGTGCAAGTCTCTGACACGGTGCAAGTCTCTGACTTGCGCGAGCCCCCTGCCAATTCCGCAATCTGTCCCAACCGGAGACCGATGGTCATGCTGAACGCGGCCAAGACCTACCTTCGCAGCGCGCTTGCCTGTTTCGCGGCCGTCACGCTCTGGGGAGCGCCGCAGCCGGCCGCAGCCGGAACGCTCGACACCGTCAGGCAGCGCGGCAACCTGCAATGCGGCGTCAGCGAAGGCCTGATCGGCTTCTCCGAGAAGGATGCGCAAGGCGCGTGGTCGGGTTTCGATGTCGATTTCTGCCGCGCCGTCGCGGCAGCGATTTTCGATGATCCGGCCAAGGTCAGCTTCGTACCGCTTTCGGCAAGCCAGCGCTTCGACGCGCTGCGCGCCGGGCAGGTCGACCTGCTCTCGCGCAACTCCAGCTGGACTCTGGCGCGCGAGGCCGAGCTCGGCCTGTCTTTCGCCGGCGTGACCTATCACGACGGCCAGGGCTTCATGATCATGAAGTCGGTGACGGCGACCTCGGCGCTCGAACTCGACCGCACCAAGATTTGCGTTGAAGCGGGCACGACGACGCAACTCAACCTCTCGGACTTCCTGCGCTCGAACTCGATAACCTATGAAGAGCGTGCCTTCCCGACGGCTGCCGCTGCTCTCGCGGCCTTCCAGGCTGGCGAATGCAATGTGCTGACGCGCGACCAGTCGGCGCTTTATGCCGAACGCCTGAAGCTTCCTCGTCCCGCCGATGCCGTTATCCTGCCCGACGTGATCYCGAAGGAGCCGCTTGGCCCGGTGACGCGCGGTGACGATTTCGCCTGGTTCACCTTTGTCAAATGGGTGAATTTTGCTCTCGTGAACGCCGAGGAGCTTGGCATCACCTCAACCAACACGGCCGAGGCCCTGGCCTCCGCCAAGCCTGACGTCCGTCGCTTCATCGGCGCCGAGGGCCACGGCGGTCATGTTGCGTGGGAGCCGTCGTTAATCTCATGGAAACCAACGAAGCCGCGAATGCCGCATCTCAGGGCTTTCCCTGATCGACAGTTGTCCGCGCTGCAGCCAGTATCCGGAGATACGGCAGAAACACGGGTGATTCGGCGCAAGGCGAGAGCAGAACAGAAGGACGCAAGCGCCACCGCAATCGGAGGGCATCATGAGAATGATGTACCGTTGGGTCGTGCCTACGAGTGGCCTGCCAGCCTGCGGAGCAGCAAGCGTCGGACTGCTCCTGTCCTCCCTCCCGCTCGGCGCCCAGACGGTCGGGCCGAGCCCACCGACGATCACGGCGACGATCAATGTCACGGCGGGCACCACGACCGTCGTCGGCAGCACGAATGTCGCGACGGCCGGTGCCACGAACGCAAGCAACGTCACCGGTGGCACGCTCGTCATCGACAGTCTGGCAGGCCCCCTTCCCGGCGCGATTACCTTTCAGGCATTGAACGGCAATGCGCTCCAGGCCAATGGCGGCGCGATCACCGTGCCAAACGGCAATCTCAGCATCCTGACCCAAGGCGGCCACGCAGTTCTTGCCAATGGCGCGACCAGCAGCGCAATTCTCGGCGGCGTTTCGATCACGACGACCGGCGTTGGAGCGGCACTGGTTGCGATCGGCGGCAGAATCGACGCAACCAACGTCATCGTCAACAACACCGCGACCGCAACCCCCACCATCTCGGCTGGCCATGGCGCGATCGCGGAGGGCGGCGGCGCCGTCAATCTTCATAGTGGCACGAGCATCACGACGGCTGCGTTCAACTCCGTCGGTCTCGGGGCTTCAGGTGCCGGCAGCCGCGTCATTGCGGACGTTCTCATTCCGGTCACGATGAATGGCGGCGGCTCGATGGGGATCTATCTCCATGACGGCGGCCAGGTCAGCATCCTTCCCGGGTCGACGTTTCAAATGAACGGCACCGGCAATGTCGGCATAGGCGTCGACAATACGACGGTGGCACTTGGAACCATCGGCAGCGGATTAACTATCAATCTCAACAACACTTCGGGCGGACCGGGCAGCACCGGCCTCTTCGCCGCGAACGGTGGCTCGCTCAACATCGCGAATGTGACGGTTCAAGGCTCCAATGCCGCTGCCGGTGCCTGGGCGAGAGACAATAGCAGCATCACGCTGTCGGGGAGCAGCGTCATCAACATCAACTCCGAGCAGGGCCCGAACGCCTACGTGCTTCAGACGGCCAATCTCGCGACGGCCGCCGGCCCCGTCGGCTCGGTCTTCAGCTTGGTCGGCGCCATTCCGGTCAGCGGTCTGCTGGCACAGGGAGCCGGAGCCCTGATCACCAGCACCGGCACGACCATCACTGTGACCTCGAGCAATGGTGCGGCCGGCGCCGATGCCGGCCTYGGCGGCACCGTCGACATGACCGACAACACCATCACCACGACCGGGACGAACGCATTCGGCATCCGCGTCGATTCCAACGGCACCGTCATCGGGCGCGCTTCGCGCGTGACCACTTCCGGCGCAGGAGGCGCCGCCCTCTTCATCAATGGCGGGCCGGGCTTGATCGACCTGACCGGCACGACTGTGCAGGCGACGGGTCCGGGCACCGTTGGTCTTTCCTCCCTGAATCTCACCGCGGCCAGCGTGAATATCGTCAGGCTGTCGGGCGGCAGTCTGACCAGTGCGACCTCGACCGCGGTGGAGGCACAAGGCCCACTCAATCTGACAACGGCTGGAACAGTCGTGACAGGTGGTGGCGGGCTCTTACTCCAGACCTTCGCCAGCACCTTCGGCCCGGCGCAGCCAACCGCCGTGCAGTTTGACGCCTCGAACGGGAGCGTCCTGACCGGCGATGCGCTCGTGGCCGCGCAGACCACCGCCAACATCAGCCTCGCAACCGGCTCGCAATGGACGGGGGCGGCCTTCGACGTGACCAATGTCACGGTCGACCCGACCAGCACCTGGACGGTCACCGCGAACTCGACCGTCACGCAGCAGGTTGCGAATGCCGGGCTGATCCAGTTCACGCCGCCGGGTGGCGATCCAACGATATTGGGCAGCTACAAGACGCTGACGACACGGAATTATTTGGGCGCAGGCGGAACGCTCGGACTCAACACCTTCCTCGGCAGTGATGGCTCTCCCTCGGACCGGCTGGTGATCAACGGCGGCGTTGCCAGTGGCAATTCGTTCCTGCGCGTGACGAACACCACGGGCCCGGGCAATCTCACCATCGGCAACGGCATCCTGGTGGTCGACGCGATCAATGGTGGCACGACCGTGCCTGGAGCCTTCGCGCTCCGCCAGCCGGTGGTCGCGGGCCCTTATGAGTATTCACTGTACCGCAGCAGCGTCGACGCCTCGGGTCCGGAAAACTGGTACCTGCGCTCCGAGATAACCCCTGCGCCGCCCGGTCCCGGACCGACGCCATCTCCACCCGGAACGGGCATCCCGGATTTTCGCCGCGAAACCTCGCTCTATGCGGCGCTGCCGGCGATGCAGCTGATCTATGGCCGTACCCTGATCGACAGCCTGCATGAGCGCGTCGGCGAACTCGCGCCGCTGGAAGCGCCGGCGGTCAGCGAGGAGCGCACGATCTGGTGCAAGAACCCCGACAAGAACTTTCGCTGCACGACCACCGTGCGGCTGCCGGCGAGCGCAGCCGCACCCGGTCGCTCTTATGCCTCGGCCGGCTGGGCCCGGATCATCGGCACCCATGGCAACCAGGATGGCGGGCCCTGGGGCATCTTCCGCAACGGCCCGAATTACGACTACGACCTCTATGCCTTCCAGGCCGGTCTCGACCTCTATCGCAGCGTGAGCGCCGACGGCTCGCGAGACCATGCCGGCATCTATGCCGCGATTGGCCGGATCGAGAGCGACGTCACCCATTTCAACGGCATCAGGGCCGGGCGGAACACCATCGATGCCTACTCGCTCGGCGGCTACTGGACCCATTTCGGGCCGTCGGGCTGGTATCTCGACGGCGTCGTCCAGGGCACCTGGTATGATGCCAAGGCCGATTCCAAGCGCGGCTTCATCCTCAACCGCGACGCGTTCGGCTTTGCCGCCTCGCTCGAGGGCGGCTATCCGCTCCAGCTCGGCTACGGCGTCATCCTCGAGCCGCAGGCGCAACTGGTCTATCAAACGATTTCGAACGGGAGCGCCTCCGACACGGCAGCGCTGGTGCGCTTCTCCGATGCCGACTCACTCGCCGGCCGGATCGGCGCCCGCCTTGCGCGAAGCTGGACGCTGGAGGACGCCACTGGCGGCGTCAAACCGCGGATGCTGACCGCCTGGCTGAAGGCCAGCCTCTGGAACGAGTTCATGGGCAATCCCAAGACCGCGTTCTCCTCGGCCACCGGCTTCATCCCGTTTCGCGCCGATCTCGGCGGCAGCTGGGCCGAGTTCAAGGTCGGCGCCGACGCGCAGATGACCAGGAACACCGCCCTCTACGCCAGCGCCGGCTACTCGATCGGCCTCAACGGCCGCTCGCATGCCTATGACGGCAGGCTCGGCATCAAGGTCAGCTGGTGAGCCGCAACACCAAAGCGAGGAATTGACGGGCGCTGATGCAACCAGCCGCCCCTCTGGCGCAGAACCGGCCACGGGCGGGCTGCAATCCTGCTCCCACAGCTCGTCGCCTTACTGCGACTGTAGCGAGCATCGCTTGAGGCAAAGTCTCTCTCAGCCCCCAGGCTGCGCCACGATGCGGATATAGGGCTTGGGTTCCCTCCAGCCATCCGGGTAGAGCTGCTTTGCTTCATCGTTCGACACCGAGCCGGCGATGATCACGTCTTCACCCTGCTTCCAGTTGGCGGGGGTCGCGACCCGGTGCTTCGCCGTCAGCTGGAGCGAATCGATGACACGCAGAACCTCGTCGAAATTCCTCCCTGTCGTCATCGGATAGACCAGGATCAGTTTGATCTTCTTGTCCGGCCCGATGACGAAGACATTGCGCACGGCCTGGTTGTCGGCCGGCGTCCTGCCATCCGAGGTGCCGGATGTGCTGGCCGGCAGCATGCCGTAGAGCTTGGAGATCTCCAGATCCGGATCGCCGATCATCGGGTAGTTCGGCTTGTGGCCTTGCGTCTCCCCGATGTCCTCCGCCCAGCGTGCATGGTTCCCGACCGGGTCGACGCTGAAGCTGATGATCTTGACGTTGCGCCGATCGAACTCGGGCTTGATCTTGGCCATGTAGCCGAGCTCGGTCGTGCAGACCGGCGTGAAATCCTTGGGGTGGGAGAAGAGCACACACCAGGAATCGCCGATCCAGTCGTGGAAGCGCATGCGCCCTTC
>NZ_JBFTZN010000112.1:0-16925 GCF_056406775.1 Allobosea sp. P1_A7 | reverse complement strand
GGCCACCTCCGGCCCGGTCCCGCGCGCCGGACTCAGGCCCGCCTCATGGGCGGTCAGCTCCAGCAGCAGCGCCAGCACGGCGGGACGGTCCGCCTCCGCCATCGGTCTGATCGTGATGCCCACCGTTTGAAACTCCAAAAGAAAAGGGCCAGCGAGACGCCGGCCCCTCGCAACTTGCCGTGGGTCCGGCGGCTCAGTGCGCCATTGCCTTGACGATCTCGTCGGTGACCTTCTTGGCGTCCCCGAACAGCATCATCGTGTTGGGCATGAAGAACAACTCGTTCTCGACGCCGGCATATCCCGAGCCCATGCCGCGCTTGATGAAGAGCACGGTCTTGGCCTTTTCGACATCAAGGATCGGCATGCCGTAGATCGGCGACTGCGGATCGGTCTTGGCCGAAGGGTTGGTGACGTCATTGGCTCCGATGACGAAGGCCACATCCGCCTGGCCKAACTCGGAGTTGATATCCTCGAGTTCGAAAACCTCGTCATAGGGCACGTTCGCTTCGGCGAGCAGCACGTTCATGTGGCCGGGCATACGGCCAGCGACCGGGTGGATGGCGTACTTGACCTCGACGCCTTCCTTCTTCAGCGCGTCGGCCATCTCGCGCAGCGCATGCTGGGCTTGCGCCACCGCCATGCCGTAGCCCGGCACGATGATGACCTTGCCGGCATTCTTCATGATGAAGGCCGCATCGTCGGCCGAGCCCTGCTTCACCGGGCGAGCCTCTGTGGCGCCACCGGCAGGGCCAGCGGTCTCGCCGCCGAAGCCACCGAGGATGACCGAGATGAAGCTCCGGTTCATGCCCTTGCACATGATGTAGGACAGGATCGCACCGGAAGAGCCGACCAGCGCACCGGTGATGATCAGCGCCATGTTGCCGAGCGTGAAACCGATGCCCGCAGCCGCCCAGCCCGAATAGGAGTTGAGCATGGAGACCACGACCGGCATGTCCGCGCCACCGATCGGTACGATCAGCAGCACGCCGAGCGCGAAGGCGAGGAGCACGATCAGCCAGAAGGCGACGTGGCTCTCGGTCTTCAGGAAGAACAGCAGCAGCACGATGACCGCGATGCCAAGGCCGATATTGATGCCATGGCGCTGCGGCAGCATGATCGGTTTGCCGCTCATCCGCCCGTCGAGTTTCAGGAAGGCGATGATCGAGCCCGTGAAGGTGATCGCGCCGATGGCGCAGCCCAGCGCCATCTCGAACAGGCTTGCGCCCTTGATCTTGCCGACCTGACCGATGCCGAAGGCCTCCGGCGCGTAGAGCGCCGCTGCCGCGACCAGCACTGCCGCCAGACCAACCAGCGAGTGGAAGAAGGCGACGAGCTGCGGCATCTGGGTCATCTGCACGCGCCGGGCCATGTAGGCGCCGATGCCGCCGCCGATAGCGATGCCGAGAACGACCAGGAACCAGCCGGAGAAGCCGGAAGGCGGATAGAAGATCACGGTGGTGGCAATGGCGATGCCCATGCCCACCATGCCGTAGAGATTGCCCTGACGCGAGGTTGTCGGATGCGACAGGCCTCGCAGGGCCATGATGAACAGGACGCCGGAGACGACGTAGAGAAGGGCGGAGAGATTAGCGGCCATGTGCGCTCAGCCCTTCTTCTTGTACATCGAGAGCATGCGCTCGGTGACGAGGAAGCCGCCAAAGATGTTCACGGACGCCAGGACCAGCGCGACGAAGCCAAAAATCTTGGCCCAGATCGGACCATCGCCCAGAGCAGGCGCCGCATTCACGCCAACGGCGAGCAGCGCGCCGACGACGATGACGGAGGAGATCGCGTTGGTCACCGACATCAGCGGCGTGTGCAGTGCCGGCGTCACCGACCAGACGACATAGTAGCCGACGAAGACCGCGAGCACGAAGATCGCAAGCCGATAGACCGTCGGGTCCACGCCGGTAGCGGCACCGGCGGCGGCCGCAGCCTGCTCGGCATAGCGCTCCGCCAGTTCTGCAGCCTGTTTCGCGAGGGCAGCAGCCGAGCGGGCCTGCTCGAGCGCTTGTTCAGGTGTCGGATTAGCCATGGTCGGACACTCCCCCTAGCGATGCTTCAGGCCTTCGGCGCGAAATTCGGATGAACCACCGCGCCGTCCCGGGTCAGCGCAGTCGCCTTCACCAGCTCGTCGTCCCAGTTCACCGCGAGCTTCTTCTCGCCCTTGTCGATCAGCGTTTCGACGAAGGCGAAGAGATTCTTGGCGTAGAGGCTGGAGGATGTCGCAGGCAGACGCCCGGGCACATTCAGATGGCCCACGATCTTGACGCCATTCGGCGTGGTCACGATCTCGCCCGGCTTGGCGAGCTCGCAATTGCCGCCGCGCTCGACGGCGAGATCGATGATCACCGAACCCGCCTTCATGCTTTCGACCATCGCGGCGGTGATCAGCTTCGGCGCCGGGCGGCCCGGGATCAGCGCGGTCGTGATGACGATGTCCTGCTTGGCGATGTGGCCGGCGGTGAGCTCGGCCTGCTTTGCCTGGTATTCCGCGGACATTTCCTTGGCGTAGCCGCCGGCGGTCTGCGCCTGCTTGAACTCCTCGTCCTCGACGGCGAGGAATTTCGCACCGAGCGACTCGACCTGTTCCTTCGTGGCGGGGCGCACGTCGGTCGCGGTGACGATGGCGCCCAGACGCCGCGCAGTCGCGATTGCCTGCAGGCCGGCGACGCCGACGCCCATGATGAAGATCTTCGCCGCGGGAACCGTGCCTGCCGCCGTCATCATCATCGGGAGAGCCCGGCCATACTCGGCGGCGCCGTCGATCACGGCCCGATAGCCGGCGAGATTGGCCTGAGAGGACAGGACGTCCATCACCTGCGCACGGGTGATGCGCGGCATGAATTCCATGGCGAAAGCAGCGACATTGGCCTTCGCAAGGCCTTCGACTGCGGCCTCGTTACCGTAAGGATCCATGATGCCGACGACGAGCGCGCCCGCCGGCAGGCCGGCGAGTTCGCTCTCGGCCGGGCGGCGCACCTTGAGAACGATATCGGCGCCCTTCAGCGCCTCCTTGGCGTTCTTGGCGGTGGTCGCGCCGGCAGCCTGGTAGTCCGCGTCGGTAATACCGGAAGCGAGCCCCGCTCCCTTCTCCACTGCGACATCGGCCCCGAGGCCAATGAACTTGCGGACGGTTTCCGGCGTCACGGCGACGCGGGTTTCCGTCCCTTGCGTTTCGGCTGGGACAGCAATGCGCATGGCAGGCGGGGCCTTTCCGGCGTTACATCAGGAGGAGCGCGAGCAGCATCAGAACCAGCGGAACCGCCGGTGCACGCCAGGACAGCGAGGGAGCGGCAATGCCGACGCCTGTGGCGACGAGGGTCAGGAGCGTTCCGACGACCGCAGTACCCCAGGCATGCTTGGTTCCGCCCACGGCGAGCGCCGCGACGATGGCAAGGCAGGCTGCAGTGGTAACTTCGGCCATGTGGACGAAGCCGCGATAGGTCCGCTCGTGTTCCGGATAATCCATCTGCGGAGCATCGGCTGCGCTGTGTCCGTGGTGGGCCATAAAAACTGTTCCCGCATAAAAAGGTCTCATTGCCGTGTAGCGCACCAGCGAAGGGTCTGGCAACGCGTCAACACGCCATCGCCGCCTGTTTCAGGGGCATTTCAGGCAGTGAAACCRCTTGCTCTGCAAAGCCCTGGTAACAGCGGGGATGCCGGAACGAACATCCCCGTCAATGCGCAGCGGCCAATCCGGCGCGATCGAGTGCCTTCGCCTGAACGTCAGCCACATGCTCGGTCGAGAAATTCTCGATTTCCTGCTCGAACAGGCGATGGAAATTCAGCTCGGCATCGAGATGCAGGAAGACGCCGCCGAGGCCGATCGCGGCGCGGTCCATGAAGACGAATTCACGCGGCACGGTCACCGGCCCGCGCTTCTTCAGCGCCTGATGCACCTGGAAGGCCTGCTTGCGGCCATACTCCGCCGGGCTGACATCTTCGGCGATGCGCCGGGCCCTGTCCTCCAGCAACGGCCCGTAGATGAAACGCGCCCAGATGTTGAGGGTGTCGACCAACTCCTTGGTCAGCCCCTTGAAGCCCCAGGTCTCATAGGCGTGGATCACGCGCGCCTGGTCATTCTCCAGGAGGCCGCGATAGAGATCGACCACCCCGCCGACGAAGGAGGGTGGGAAGATCCGGATGCAGCCATAATCGAGCAGGTTGATGCCTTGTGGCGCACCATCCTCCGAGAACACCGTGTAGTTTCCGAGATGCGGGTCGCCGTGAATGACGCCGTGATGGCTGAAGGGGCGCCACCAGGCACGGAACATCGCGGTCGAGATCCGATCGCGGGACTCCTGCCCGTCCTGCTTATGGTCGAGGATTCGGTCACCCTCGAGCCAGTGCATGGTCAAGAGCCGGCGGGTCGACAGCCCGGCTTCCAGCGTCGGCACGCGCACGTCCGACGTCTCGGCCAGCATCGCGCGGTAAAGCGCGATATGTTTCGCCTCGCGGACGTAGTCGAGTTCCTCTCGCACCCGCGCGCCGATCTCCTTGGCGATCTCTGTGGTGTCGATCACCGGATCCATGCGTCGATGCAGCGCAAACAGGATGTCGAGCTGGGCGATATCGGCCTCGACCGCTGATTCCATATCCGGATATTGCAGTTTGCAGGCGACCRGCACGCCATCATGCGTCGTCGCCCGGTGCACCTGGCCGAGCGACGCTGCCGCCGCAGGCTTCAGGTCGAACTCGGCGAAGCGCATGCGCCATTGCGGCCCGAGCTCCGCCATCATGCGGCGCTTGACGAAGGCCGGCCCCATCGGCGGCGCCTGCGATTGCAGCTTCTGCAGCTCGGCGGCGTATTCCGGCGGCACGACGTCGGGAATGGTGGCGACGAGCTGCGCCACCTTCATGATCGGCCCCTTCAGCCCACCCAGCGCCTTGGCCAGCGCCTCGGCATTGCTGAGATTGCGGCCTTCCAGTCCGAGCAGCCGCGTCCCGGCAATGCGTGCCGCGACCCCACCGACATTCGCCCCGACGCGGGCGTAACGGGCTGCGCGGGCGGAGAAACGATTGGCTTCGCTGTCGCGTTCGGACATGTCGCTCACAGGATTGGCTGCAGGGTCGCGCCCAGGATGTAGGGCACGATCACGGCAGAACCAATGCTACATCATGCCCCGTCGGCGCAGCACGGTACCGTGCGCGCCCGGCGCCCTTCACTCGAGGAAGGCCGCAAGGTTCGCCAGCGTCGACCTCAAACCCACATCGTGGTCCTCCTGCCGGATGCCCGCGGGCACGTTCTCGCAGAGGATGGTGACCTCTGTGCCGCTCCCGACCGGAGCGAGGCTCCATGACATCGTCATCGTACCCGCGAAAGACGGATCCTCCGACACGAACTCAACCGACTGTACGATCCGCTCGTCCGGAATCAGCTCCAGAAAACGACCCTGAACGATGTCGGTGTTCTCCGAGGTCTTGCCGGCCCCTGAATGCTGCGATGCCTCATAGGTCAGGACCATGCGATAGCGTCCGCTGACCCGCGGTTCGAATGCGAGGATCTCGCCCGTCATGCCGCGTGGCGGGAGCCAGGACGCCAACGACTTGGGGTCAACGAAGGCGCGGTAGATGGCTTGTGGAGACGCTTGGACGATCCTCGAAGCGGAGTCCGTTCTCGTCCTGGCGCCAGGATTGGTCATGGCGTCCCTCCTTTCGGGCAATACACGTTGCTCTTCAACTGCGGCATCGATGCGGTCCAGAGGAGCCCAGCTTCCTCAATGCGACGTTTGCAAACTCCGTTCCGTGCAGGTGGCCAGCACCACTTGAACCTGGATTGACCATCAGTCACCTCCCGTCCAGGTTCGCTGGGTTCTATCCAACCCGCGCCGCCAGGTCGGCCCTGACATCCGCCGCACCGACAACCCGTCCACCGGCGGCTTCGACCCGTTTGACAGCTTCCGCGATCAGCGCGGCATTGTTCCGTGTCTCGCCGAAGGGCRCATCTTCCAGTCCGGCACGAACATGCACACCGCGGGCAACCGCGTGCGGGATCAGGTTGCCAAGTTCCACGCCCAGCCCCGCGATCATCACAGGCGCCTGCGGCGCAACCTCGGCAAGCAGCGCAAGATGGGCCTCGAGCGCATAGGACTTCGGCGGGAAGCCCCAGGCAAAGGCGTCCGAGAACATCAGCCGGTAGATCGGCATCGGCATGCCGGGATAGGCCTTGGCCAGCGCAGCTCCCAGGCGTGTGAAGCCTGGCTCGTAAATGGCATAGCTCGGATGGACCTTATGGCGCTGCGCCACCTCCATGCCCTCGCGAATATGCTCGCCGGGGTTCTGGTAGATGAAGCCTGCCTCGCCTTGTGGGATGCCGGCAAAGGTCGTCCAGTTGCAGGACCCGGGATCGAGCACGCCCCACTCGACCAGGCCGCGCTTCGCCAGCTCCTCCAGATGCCAGTAACGGCCGGAACCGACGATATCGCCGGCATAGCCGGAGCCGACGATCGGGATGGTCGGATAGACGATGGCATCGACCTTGGTGCGGATGCCCTCGATCGCCTGCGCATAGAGTTCCCAGTCGTCGCGCTGGCGGCCGGTCACGAGGTCGTAGACATGA
This sequence comes from Allobosea sp. P1_A7, assembly GCF_056406775.1. Taxonomy (NCBI): domain Bacteria; kingdom Pseudomonadati; phylum Pseudomonadota; class Alphaproteobacteria; order Hyphomicrobiales; family Alloboseaceae; genus Allobosea; species Allobosea sp. P1_A7. Next base: position 10,363 of record NZ_JBFTZN010000112.1, on the reverse strand, counting down.
AGATGGACAATGGCCGCCCCGGCCTCGACCGCCGCAATGCCGTCGGCAACAATCTCGGGGATGCTGATCGGAATGCCGGGCTGACGCTCCCTGCCCCAGGGGCCGTTGATCGCGGCTTCGATCCAGATCGGTGTGCTCACGGCGTTTCGTCCTCAGGCCAGGTGTCGGGAACCGAGCGAGCGTCCCCCTCGATATCGATGCAAGAGAGAACCGAACGTCGCCATCAGTGCAACACCACGGTGAGCAAATGAGCTCTGCTTCGGCCTTGCCAGCGGCCCGCGCCAGCACGCTAGAATGCGCAAAAGCCGGGAGGAACGGATGGGGCTCCATTTCGAGGACTTTGACCTCGACAGCAGCATCACGACCCGCGGGCGCACCGTCGGCGAGGGTGACATCACGCTGTTCGCCGGCCTTTCCGGCGATTTCAATCCGCTGCATGTCGACAGCGAGTATTGCGCAGGCACGCCCTTCGGCGAGCGCATCGCCCACGGCCCCCTGACGCTCGCCATGGCGATCGGCCTGATGTCGCAGCAGAACCTGATCGATGCCACCACCATGGGCCTGCTCGATCTGCACTGGACATTTACCGGGCCGGTGAAGGTCGGCGACACGGTCCATGCCGTCGTCACAGCCGTCGAAAGGACACCCAGCCGCAAGCCGGACCGCGGCAWCGTCACCCTGCGCCTCGAGGTGCACAACCAGCGCGGCGAGCACATCCAGACCGGCCATCTCAAGCTGCTGATGAAGCGCCGCACTGGGGATCAAGGCTGATGTTGGAACGGCGCCCCAGCTATCGCGAGACCTGTGAGCGGTTCGCCTGGCAGATCCCCGAGCGGTTCAATATCGGCGTCGCAGCCTGCGACCGCCACGCGGACGGCAGTGGCAAGCCGGCGCTGATCTATGAAGACCAGGGGCACGGCGTCGCGACGATGAGTTTCGACGCGCTCAAGCTCGACACGAACCGGCTCGCCAATATGCTGCGTGCCCATGGCGTCAAACCGGGTGAGCGCGTCGGCATCCTGCTGCCGCAACGCCCGGAAACCGCGATGGCCCATCTCGCCATCTACAAGATGGGTGCGATCGCCCTGCCGCTCTTCACCCAGTTCGGACCGGATGCGCTTGAACACCGGCTGCAGCATAGCGGCGCCTGCACGCTGATCACCGATGGCGAGAACATCGTCAAGGTCGAGGCGAGCCGCGGGAGCCTGCCGGAACTCAGGCGGATCTTCCTGATCGACGGCGCAGGCCACCTCGACTTCTGGAGCGAGTTGAACAAGGCGTCCGACAGTTTCACGCCTCTCGACACCACGCCCGACGATCCGGCGCTGATCATCTACACCTCCGGCACCACGGGAAAGCCCAAGGGCGCGCTGCATGCCCACCGTGTGCTGCTCGGCCATCTGCCCGGCGTGCAATTGCCGCAGGAATTCTTCCCGCAGGCCGGCGACCTGTTCTGGACGCCGGCGGACTGGGCCTGGGCCGGCGGATTACTCGATGTTCTGCTGCCGAGCCTCTATTTCGGCGTTCCGGTGCTGGCCTCGCGTGCCCGCAAATTCGATCCCGAGGCAGCCTTCGACCTGATGGCGCGCCACAGCATCCGCAACGCCTTCCTGCCACCGACAGCGCTGAAGCTAATGCGGCAGGTTCACAATCCAAGAGAGCGCTTCGCCTATGCGATGCGCTCGATCGGCACCGGCGGCGAAACACTCGGCGCCGATATGCTAGCCTGGAGCAAGGAAACCTTCGGCTTCGAGGTCAACGAATTCTACGGCCAGACCGAAGCCAATCTGATCGTCTCCAACTGCGCCAGTCTGTTCCCGGTCAAGCCTGGCTCGATGGGGCGCGCCGTTCCCGGCCATCGCGTCGCGGTGATCTCGCCAGAGGGCGCGGTCCTGCCTGCTGGAGAGCAGGGGCTGATTGCGGTCGCGCGACCTGACCCCGTGATGATGCTGGAATACTGGCGCCAACCCGAGGCGACAACGGCGAAGTTCCTCGGCGACTGGCTCGTCACCGGCGATACCGGCGCCTGCGACGAAGACGGCTATTTCTGGTTCCAGGGCCGTGATGACGACATCATTTCCAGCGGCTCCTATCGCATTGGCCCCGGCGATATCGAGGATTGCATCATCCGCCACCCCGCCGTGCTGATGGTTGCCGTGGTCGGCAGTCCGGACCCGCTGCGGACGGAGGTGGTCAAGGCTTTTGTCCTGCCGAAACCGGAGATCACCGCCTCGGCGGCGCTCGCCGCCGAGATCCAGGACTTCGTCAAATCGCGCCTCGCCGCCTACCAGTATCCGCGCGAGATCGAGTTCGTGACGGAATTGCCGATGACCCCGACCGGCAAGATCAGGCGCAAGGATCTGCGGGACCAGGAGATCGCAAGGAAGTGGGGCGGCGAATAACCAGGCGGAGGCGGTTCAAAGCCAAATCTTCATGAGCCTCTCTTCATGAGGAAGGCCCCTGTCGCCTCGAAGAGCCCGGAGCGCGCATGTTCGAGATGCATCAGATGCGTGCCCTCGGGAATGACGACATCTCGGGTTTCACTCGTGCCAAGCCGCCCGCGCAGCCATTGCGCATCGCTGTCCCTGCACAGGCTGTCCCAGGCGCCGCGCACGATCAGGGTCGGCGCCGTGATGTGAGACGGGTCGTAGCCGAGCCGCCCCGACCAGGCCGAGGCGATATCGGCGCGAGGCCCGGAGGGAATCTTGACCGCCGGTTCAGGCCTTCTGCTTGCGGCTTGCGCATCGCTGGCGAGATAGGCTGGACCCCAGTCTGCGAGCGTGGGTTCGATCAGGACCGGGGAGTGGCCATGCGGGACGTCCTCGACGAAGCGCGCGAGCTGGTCGGCAACCGAGACGAGACGCCACGCCCCGATGCTCTCCGGCGCAAGGAAGCCTGGGGTCTTGCGTTGCGCGATAGGCCCGAACAGGACCAGTCGCTCGACACGCTCCGGATGCAGCGAGGCAAGGAGCCCGGCGACGATGCTGCCCCAGGAATGCGCGATGAGCGACACTCGGGCCCGTCCGGTTACGTCCAGCACGTGCTCGATCACCCGCGCCAGCTGTTTTGCGGCCTCTGGCGCGCGCCCGGATGGCGCATTGTCAGGCGCCTGGGCAAGGAAGCTCGCGGGCCTGTCCGAGCCGCCATAGCCCGCGAGATCAAAGCTCCAGACATCGAAACCGCGCTCCTGCAGGTCGTCCATCCAGGAACGCCCGTCGAAGCGGTATGCAACAGAAAGGGCCGACGGAAAGGTCGCGCCATGAACGTAGACGACGCTCGGCCCGGCCCCAGCCGCACGCCGGACCAGCAAGCCGGGCGTCTCGGCCGTTTCCGTCAACCGCATGACCTCGCCCGCGGCGACGGCGCGCGCTGTGTTGATCGAAGCTATGTTCATGGCTGGCTCCCGCCCTTGCTGGGTGGGCGGGAGACTGCGCCTTCGAATACGCGCTGACACCTGGAAACACTTCGGTGCCGACCGAAGGCTTCGGTGGGACTGCCTCTCTGGGCGCCTACAAGGCCTCGAGTACCAGCTCGAAGGTCATCAACACCGGATTGTCGCCGCGTCTCAGACGGCCCTGCGCCATCGCACCGGTGAAATCGACCAGCGCCACATCGATCTCTGCGGCAAGTCGCCCCTGCGCGGGTTCGATGACCCCGGCCTGAATCGCGACTTCGGTCGCGAAATTCTCGACGATCCGGCCATCCTCGAAATGCGCGCCGATGGTGCTGCCGACGCCGCCATGGATGACGGCACGCCGGATGCCGCGTTCGGCACAGAACTCTTCCAGCGCCGTGGTGAAATCGACATTCGGGCCCACACGCAGGGCGAAATAACGCCCTTCGCGCGAAGCGCCGGAGAATGGCACTGCGACCGGGCCGAACAGCTTGAAATTCGTCTCCGGATCGGGCGCGGCGGCAAAACCGGCGCCATCGAGGCCCAGCGCCGGTACGGTGACCGTTTCCGCGAGCACGGTGTCGTCCGGCAGGATATGACCGCCGCTGACCTTGCCGTCCGCTTCCGTCCAGAGCGCGTGGCAGTGGAAGAAGGGCGCTCCATCACGCATACCGAAGGTCATCGCCCCCGTCTCGACGCGCGTCACGCCGGCAGGCCGAAACGTGTCGCTATAGAAGGCGGCATGCTCCGGTGTCTTCGACAGCGCCRGCATCACATAGGCGAAGGGTCCTAGGACGAGCCCATCGACCGTGACCACGCCACTGGTGAAGCCCATTGCCGCAAAGCCGCGGCGCACCGCTTCCAGAAGCGGAAGCCCGGCCGCGAGAGACATCCTGAAGCGTCGGCCATGCGCTTCGATCCATTGAATGCGCTCAGGCGCAGCGGGACCGGGCTGGATGATCTGCCGCATCACCTTTCGCCCCGCATCCGGGCGAGTTCGCCGCGCGCTTCAAGCTCGTCCTTGACCAGCCGCTTCGGCACCTTGCCGTAACCCGACTTCGGCAGCGCCTCCCAGAACAGGAAGCGCTTCGGCATCTTGTAGCGGGCGATCTTGGTTGAGAGGAACTCGGCGAGTTCGGCCTCGCTGGCCTGCGCCCCCGAACATGCGACGCAGACGGCGATACCGATCTCGCCCCAGACCGGATCGGGCACGCCGACCACGGCCACCTCCGCGATTGCCGGATGGGTCAGGATCTTCTCCTCGATCTCGCGCGGGTAGATGTTCGAGCCGCCGGAAATGTACATATCGGACGCGCGCCCGGTAATGTAGATAAAGCCCTGTTCGTCCATGTGACCGAGGTCACCCGTACGGAACCAGCCGTCACGGAACGATTTCGCATTGGCCTCGGGGTTGTCGTAGTAGCCCGCGAACACGGCCGGGCCGACGACGCAGATTTCGCCCTGCTCCCCTGCCGCGACCTCACGCCCCTCATCATCCTGGATCTGGACCTGCATTCCCGTGCGCTCGAAGCCGCAGGTCCCGATACGCGCATTCGGGCCATCCTCGGGATCATGCAGGGCTGGCGGCAGCACCGTGATATTGCCGGTGACCTCACCGAGCCCGAAATACTGCACGATYACCTTGCCCAGCTTGGCAAGCGCCGCCTTCTGATCCTCGCGATACATAGGCGCGCCGGCATAGATGACATAGCGCAGCGAGGAGTGGTCATGCGTGTCGACGGCCGGATGCTCGACCAGCATCTTCAGGATCGTCGGCACGGTGAAGATATTGGTGATGCGGTGGCGCGCGATCAGGCGATAGGCCTCGTCGACGTCGAAACGCTCCGACGGCAGCAGGATCGTCGGCGCGCCGCGCGCCGAGATGACGAGCTGGTGCACGCCCGCGCCATGCGAGAGAGGCGCGACCACGAGCGATGCATCCGCCTCCGTCGTTCCCGGCAGCAGGTCGCAGAGATGGTTGGTGACGACGAAACCCATCTGGCCATGGGTGAGCACCGCGGCCTTCGAGCGCCCCGTGGTACCCGAGGTAAAGAAGAACCAGCAGGGATCGTCACGCTCGACCGCGGCATTCGCAACGCTTGCACCAGCATGGCGCGCGATCATCTCGCCGACCTCGGCCTCGCCAAAAGCTCCTGCCCCGATACGCCAGGTAAAGCCGAGCGCGGGTTCAGCAGTGGCGACCGCCGCAGCATGCTCCGGAAAATCGCCATGGCACAGGAAGGCCTTCGCACCGGACGCCGTCGCGAGATAGGCGACCTCGTCCGGCAGCAGCCTGAAATTGGTCGGCACCCAGACGGCACCAAGCCGAAAGGCCGCGAACATCGAGAAGAACATCGCCTCGCAGTTCTTCGAATGAACCAGGATGCGGTCCCCCTTGCCGATGCCTCGCGTCGCCAGCGCCGCGGCCAGCGCCGAAACCTGCGCATCGATCTCGGCCCATTTCCACTGCCTGTCCCCCCAGATGAAGCCAGGGCGCTGGCCGAAGCGGCGCGCATTCTGGGTGACGATATGGGCAAGGTTCATCACGCGGCGCGTCACGGGTGCGACGCCGCCGCGCGGGGCGGCCTGGCTGGCAAGGGCTTCGGTCACGTCAGACGCTCCTCGATTTTGTAATTGGGCGTGCCCCCTGCTGCGGGCTGCCGCCTTGGGATGTCTTTCGGACGAACATCTGCGCGAGCAGGCGCTCCATCCTCTCGGCCTCGGTCGAAAGGTGGCGCGCCAACTCGACCTGGCGCGCGGGAACCATGCGGCTGTCGATCGCCGCCAGGCTGAGTGCGCCGGCGACGCGGCCGTCCGGATAGCGGAAGGCGATGCCGACGCCCCAGGAACTGGCCACCAGCCGGCCGGGATTGAGCGAAAAACCACGCTCGCGGGCCAGCGCCAGATCGGCGCGGATCTCGTCAGGCGGAAAACCGGGATACTGCGTCAGCAGCGCTTTCTCGTTCGCCGCCATGACCCGCTCGACCTCGCCGTCCGGCAGCGCTGCCAACATGGCTAGCGAGCCGGCGCCGACCCCGAGCGGGTGCTGCTGGCCAGTCTGCAGCGCGTGGGTCCGGACCGGATAGGTTCCTTCCTCCCGATGCAGGCAGACCGAGTAATTCTCGCGCCGGATCGAAAGAAAGCTCGTATCCATGGTGATCTCCGACAGGCGCCTCAGGCTCTCCATGGCCAGTTCGAGCAGCCCGTGCCGGCGCGCGGCCAGCACGCCCAGCACGAAAGCCTCCTCGCCGAGGCAGTAATGCCGCGACACAGCCTCCTGCTCGACGAGTCCCGCGCGCATCAGGGCGAGCAGCAGCCGCCGCGCCGTCGGCTTGTTGAGCCCGCTTTCGATGACGATATCGCTCAGCGGCAACCCGCCCGCGGGCTCACGACCGATCAAAGCCAGGAGCCGCAAGGCCCGATCGACACTCTGCGAACCCGAGAGATCACCGGCTGATGCAACGAAATGTTCCATCCTGCGGCCTCAGAGACAGTCCATAATATGGACCCTTTGGTTGTTTTCAGTAGCCTAGTTCGGGCTCAGATAGATTGCAACGCAGGCCTGCTCGTGTATTCTTGGCCAAGTCCGCTGGATCATTCATCCACAGTATGGACCGCGCCGGGCCTCAAGAACGTTCACAAGATCGGCGCGCGGGAGGAAGGGCAGATGTTGTCACGGGATTCCGGCTGGCCGGAGGCCAACGCCATGACTGAAGCGGATATCCGCTGCGGTTCCGTTCCGACATGCGCACGCTCCGGCGTTGCCGTGCGGACGCAGGCTTGAGCCCGGGCATGGCACAGCTCAGCGAGAGCATTGTTCCTTCCGAGAACCCGCTGGATACGGATGCAATCCGCACTGGCTCGGCGATCATGCGGCCGATCGAGATGATCAGCGCCGCACTGCTGCTCCTGATCGTCGGGCTGCTGCTGCTCGGCGTCACCACGCGCTATGTCTTCTCCCTGCCGATTGTCTGGATCGACGAAGCCGCCTCGATCTCTTTCCTCTGGCTCGCCATGCTCGGCTCTGCGATCGCGATCGATCGCAACGAGCATCTCAAGCTGACGCTCTTCATCGGCATGATGCCTGAGCGCATGAGCCAGTTCGTGCAGACGCTGGCCCTGGTCGTGGTTGCCGCCTTCCTCGCGGCCATGATCCACCCGGCGATCGACTACACAATCGAGGAATCCTACGTCACCTCGGCCGCGCTCAACATTCCAAACAGCTGGCGCGTGTCGGCCATCGCATGCGGCATCACCATGATGTTCGTGCTGACGGTTCGCCATGCCATCCGCACCGCGAGGCTGCCGGACCTGATCGTCGCCGTCGCGCTCGTGGCCGGGCTCGCCGCCGCCTGCTGGGGGTTGATGCCGGTCTTCAAGGGTCTCGGCTACACCAACATCCTGATCTTCCTCGTCGTCACGGTGGCACTCTGCCTCGCTGCCGGCGTGCCGATCGCCTTCTGCTTCGGTATGGGTACGCTCGCCTTCCTCGCCTTCAGCACCAATGTCCCGATGATCGTGATGATCGGACGCATGGACGAGGGCATGTCGAGCATCATCCTGCTCTCCGTGCCGATCTTCGTGCTGCTCGGCTGCATTCTCGATGCGACCGGCATGGGCAAGGCGATTGTCGACTTCCTCGCCTCGATGCTCGGCCATGTCCGCGCCGGCATGTCCTATGTGCTGCTCGGCTCGCTCTTCCTGGTCTCGGGCATTTCGGGCTCGAAAGTCTCCGACATGGCAACGGTGGCGCCCGCGCTCTTTCCCGAGATGAAGCGCCGCGGCTACCAGCCCAAGGAGCTCATCGCCCTGCTCTCGACCGGCGCGGCCATGGCCGACACGGTGCCCCCGAGCATCGTCCTGATCGTGCTCGGCTCGGTCGCGGGCGTCTCGATCGCCGGATTGTTCAATGCCGGCTTCGGCATTGCCATGGTGCTCCTCGTCGCACTGGCGCTGCTGGCACGCTGGAAAGCCATCGGCGAAGACATGAAGGGCGTGCGGCGCGCGCCCATGGCCGTGATCGGGCGGACCGCTCTGGTCGCGGGTCCGGCTCTCGTCCTGCCCTTCCTGATCCGCGGCGTGGTCGGCGGCGGCATTGCCACCGCGACCGAGGTCTCGACCATTGCGGTGCTCTACGCCTTCGTCATCGGCATCATCCTCTATGGCGGCATCGGCCTGCGCAAATGCTACGCGATGCTGGTCGAGACGGCGGCGCTCTCGGGCGCGATCCTGATGATCCTCGGCACCGCGCTCGCCATGGCCTGGGCCCTGACCCAGACCGGCTTCGCGCGCGACCTCGCCACTTTCATGGCCGGCCTGCCGGGCGGCTGGCTGACCTTCATGGCAGTGACGATCGTCGTCTTCCTGGTTCTGGGCTGCGTGCTCGAAGGCCTGCCCGCGATCGTGCTGATGGCGCCGCTGATGTTCCCGATAGCCAAGAATCTCGGCATCAACGATGTGCACTATTCGATGGTGGTGGTCACGGCGATGAATATCGGCCTGATGACCCCCCCGATCGGAATCGGCTTCTACATCGCCTGCAAGATCGGCAATGTCTCGCCGGATGAGGCGATGGGCGCGATCTGGCCCTATCTCGTCGCGCTGCTGATCGGCCTTGTCGTCATTGCAGTCGTGCCCGGCCTGTCGACCTGGGTGCTCTGATGCTCCGGCATGGTCGCCACCATCGCAGTGAGGGTTGCAGGGCCGCGGTCCGGAACGCGAGAATTTAGGATAACCGAGATCCCGTCGTCGCGAAGCAAACCAGCGGCGGCGTGAAAGCAACATCGACAGGGAGAGAAACGCTCATGACCATCTCACGCCGCACTCTGCTGCAGGGCACCGCCGCTGCCGCCACCATCGGCTCCTTCCATATCGGCAGGGCCGAGGCACAGACCGCCGAATTCACCTACAAATACGCCAACAACCTGCCCGTCGCGCACCCGATGAATATCCGCGCCAACGAAGCGGCGGAGAAGATCAAGCAGGACACCAAGGGCCGGGTCGTCATCCAGATCTTCCCGAACAATCAGCTCGGTTCCGACACCGACATGCTGAGCCAGGTCCGTTCGGGCGGCGTCGAGTTCTTCACGCTCTCGCCGCTGATCCTCTCGACACTGGTGCCGAACGCCTCGCTCAGCGGCATCGGCTTCGCCTTCCCGAACTACGATGCGGTCTGGAAGGCCCTGGACGGTGAGCTCGGCGCCTATGTCCGCGGCCAGATCGGCAAGGCCAATCTCGTCGTCATGGACAAGATCTGGGACAACGGCTTCCGCCAGATGACGAGCTCGAAGGGCCCGATCAACACACCCGACGATCTCAAGGGCTTCAAGATCCGCGTGCCGGTCAGCCCGCTCTGGACCTCGATGTTCACCGCCTTCCAGTCGGCCCCGGCCAGCATCAACTTCGCCGAGGTCTACACCGCCCTGCAGACCAAGGTGGTCGACGGCCAGGAGAATCCGCTGGCGATCATCGCCACTGCCAAGCTGTTCGAGGTGCAGAAGTACCTCTCCATGACCAACCACATGTGGGACGGCTTCTGGTTCCTGGCGAACCGTCGCGCCTGGGAGAAGCTGCCGGAGGATCTGCGCAAGATCGTCGCCAAGAACCTCGACGACGCCGCGCTGCTCGAGCGCGCCGACGTCGCCAAGCTCAATGCCGGCCTCAAGGACGAACTCGTCTCGAAGGGCATGGTCATCAACGACACCCAGGCAGCTCCCTTCCGTGAGGCGCTTCGCAAGGCCGGCTTCTATGCCGACTGGAAGAAGAAGTATGGCGACGAGGCCTGGGCCATTCTCGAGAAGGCCGTCGGCAGCAGCCTGAGCTGAGCCGGCCCGCTCATCTTTCAAGCCCGGCGGTGCAACAGCGCTGCCGGGCTTTCATTTGAACCACTCGCCACCTGAAGGAAGCACGTCATGGCCGACCGGCTGAAGGGCAAGACCGCGATCGTTTTCGGTGCCGGCTCCTCAGGCC
>NZ_JBFTZN010000111.1:0-27656 GCF_056406775.1 Allobosea sp. P1_A7 | reverse complement strand
AGCGGGAGCAATCTCGGCACAGGCGACCTCGGACAGGCCGACCAAACGGGCGAAGAAGCGAGCGCCGTCGTTCAACGTCGCCGACAGGCCCACAAAGCTCACTGGCCGTCTGAGCAGCCACCGCCAACGGCGAATGAGGTAGGCCACCTGAGCGCCGGACGTGCCTACATAGGTGTGCACCTCATCCAGCAGCATCATCTCGACCGGACGGGTGGCTTGGTCGCCGACGCCGAACAGATGGCGATAGCGCCCGTCACCTAGTCGCTGATTGAGCATTTCGGTGGTGGTGAAGAGAATGTCGGGGCACTCTCGTTCAGCCCGCTCGCGCGTCAGGACGACTTCGTCGCTCGCGATTGTGCCATCGCAACTCGCGCAGCGAAGTCGTTCTCGCTTCGCGAGACGGTCGGCGTCATGCCAGACCATGTCGCCGAGGCAATTATCGGTCGGGCAGCGGATGTAATCGCAGATGACGCCGCCTCCGGTAGTCCGCCAACCGGACTTGGTGTTGCGTGCATAGGCAGCGCTATGGGGCGTCGGACCAAAAAACGTGCCGATCAATATTTTGCGCCGCCCTTTCGCTGCTAGCGCCGCATCGAGGCGCCGCGCTTGCGAATATACTTCGGCGAACTGGTCCTTCAGAAGTTCGTTGCGTGGATATAGCGCCAGAACCTTGACCCAGCGAGCCGCGAGAGGGTCTGCTTCAATATGCGCAGCAACGCGCGAAAGCRCGGGCAGATAAAAGGCCAGCGTCTTGCCACTGCCGGTGCCGGCGCTGACCAGCGTTGCCGAGGATCGCTCGCCGAAGCCACCAAGAATCCGCGCGGTCGCCTTGACCTGAAAGTCGGCGAGAACAAAACGATCTCCGTAGCTTTGGAGCAGCGCAGCGAGCGCCTGGGGCGCCGTCACATTACTCGTAGCTGCTTGAATTGCCGCGAGTGCCTCCACCACACTCTTGTCGCGCCTTGGATAGCTTCGCCGCCGCCACAGGAAGCGGAAATCGGCGACCAGTGTCGGTGCATTTTGCCAGAGGAGGGGGCCGGCATGTTTCGGGAAAAGCTGTCGCAAGCGAAAGCAGAGCCGAACGGCCTCGGCCATTCGCGAGCGGTATCTCGGTTCGTCGTCTGCCCCGACATTGAAGACGAGTGCGCGTTGGAGGAGCGCTTCGATAACGTCGCTTGCGCCCGAATAGGTCACCCCGGCGCCCGCCACCGGGTCATCGAGCAACGGATCAATGATCGAGTGCATCTCGCCGACCGAGACAAAGCTATCGACCAGGCCCCAAGTAAGAAGGCGCGCTTCGCGTTGCTCGACCATATCGAGCACAGTGGTCAGCAGATCGTCATTGCCCGCCATTATCGCGCCGGAACAATGCGGTAAGAGGCATAGGCATTATTGAGCTTTAGCCAGTCGACCACAGCAGGCGTTAGGTGCGTCAGCGTGGCGCCGCCTAACTGCACAGCCGCCAGAAACGCCTTCACCTCTGCTGGTACATTGAAGTCAAACTCGCCGGCGATGGCCTTCAATTCGGTGGCTATTTGCTTCGCTCGAGAGATCTCCGCTTCACTGGACGGCATGATCTCGAAGGCGGCACGGAACGCCTGATATTTGGTTTCGTAGCGCTGGAACGCCGCGCGGTTCTGGTCGGTCCAGGCGATCCGGCCGCGTACCACCGCAGGCGGGTCGCCAGTAAACACTTCAGCGCGATAGTCCCGCCAGGAGGACTTGGCTTCGCTGCTCGCGTCGGCTGTGGACGTTCCGATCTCTCGCAGAAGGGTGGTCCAGGCGGTTCCCTTCTTCAGTGTTGCGGATCTGGTATCTTCGGCGAGTTTGTCCCGCAGGTTTGCGGCTCGGGCGCGCGCGGCTGTGACCGACGAGGGGGTCTTGGCTGGGATGCCCGCCTTTGCCAACAACTGACATTGCGCAAGGCTATAGTCGAAGGCATCGACTTCCTTGGCTAGTTCGTTGCGCAAATCGGTAAGCAGTCCGGTTTCCTGGACGTTCGATGCCATCGCATCGAGGGCAACTAAGCTGGCGCGCAGTGCGGCCGCCCTGGCTGGAAGCGTTGAACTCATGACGAAGCTTCCGCGGTAGCTTGGGTGAGAGCAAGCCGGTCGAACAACGTCGTGATTTCCGCGGCAACAACGCTGGGATCGGATTGCCTGCGCGCCGCCTCCTGCTTGGCTACGCGCGGCGCTCCGAGTGAGACCAGCGTGTCAGCAGCTTGCAGGAACGCCAGCGTACGCTTGATTAGTCCAAGGTCGATCGCGCCGAGCGCATTCAGCAGTTTGCCCAATTGCTCGCGTTCGACCTCATCGACGATAGCAGCCGCGTTCACCAATTCAGCATAGGGGCTTGCCTGAAACTCGTTCAGGCTGCGCACGAAGCCGGCGACATCGAAGTTGGCCTGGCTCGGCCAGCACTGCGTCTTCTGCAGGAGATGGACGATCTCTTTGAGGTCGTTGACAAAGGCGCTCTTGTCCAATTTCTCCTCGTCCAGAAATTCTCCAATCTCCTCGCGAAATTGGCGCAACAATTGAATGACTGCCTGGACGCGATCCCAAATCCGGCCTTCGTTCAGGGTCGGCAGGAAGATGCGGATGTCCTCCGACACGCCTTCTGGCAATGTGGGCCTTGCCTCCGCCTCAAGTTGAAGCGCATCGAATATCCGTACCAAGTCGATCGCAAATGGTTTCCGCCCTGCGTCCCCCTGATAACTGGCCGCGCGATCGCGCAAGGCATCCTGCAGCAGAGGACGGATGTCGCGCCCATTGCTTCCTCTGAGCGCATTTGCCCGCAATTGATCCCAATTCGCCTCGATGATCGCGCCGTCTAGCGGAGGCGGCTGTTCGAACAGACATTGGAGCATGGGTTGTGGCCCGGCGACACGCAGCGGCGGCTGCATTCCCGTAATGCGGGCCTGGGTAAGCAGCGCATTGCCGATGAAGTAGGAGGCAGCCTGCGCGTCAGCGACCAACATAGGCTGTAACTGCGCGCGTAGCTCTTCGATGATCTGCGTGGCTGCGACATAGTCATCATCCCCTTCGGGATAGTCCCAAGCGCTATCGTGATGCTTGAAGCGGAGCGCCCCGAGCAGGCCCTGGCGAAGCGAGCCATCCTCGTCGCGCTGGTCCTTGCAGACGGTGAGGATGCGCCCGACCGTCGGATTGTTACTTGCACCGGCAATCCAAAGCCACGAGCCCTTGATCTCGCTCTCCGGGATGCGCAGGCCCGACCAATCGATCGACTTCTGTAACATCTCGGCGAGCGCGTTGCGAAGGGCACGGGCATCCGCCTGCAACAAGGTTTCGCTCTGCGCCCAACGGTCAAGCTTCCCAATCCAGGCCGCGATCCGCGGATCTTGCGTGACCCCGACTGAAGGCGGTGGGGACGGCACGGGTGCGTCGCCGGCCAACGCCACATTACCCCTGGCTTCTGGCGCGTGCTCCACCTTCTTCTCATATCTTATCCGAGTCAGATCTTCCGCTGTAGGCAGGCCGAAGGTGCTGAAGACGAGTGGCGAGACTTGTGCTAGCGCCTTGGCATCGGGCGCATCACCTGCCCAGATTGCTAGCGCACTCTGTAGCCGCTTTTTCGTGGGATCAGGTGCACTCAACTGCCGCACGAGACCGGCGAGATATCCGTTGGGCTGAAGGCCATGGTATTGAGCCGGCGGAAATTCGCCTTGCACGTAACAATTGCGATCAAGCAGTGTGTTACGCAGGATCTCGTTAATCACGCGGCGCGGGTTGAAGGTCAACTTGCCGTTTTCGACAAGATGTTGTGCTGCGAGGCGCTCGATCGCGTCGCGGTTGAACGGGAAAAGTGGCTGGCCAGCGCTCGAATAGCCAAAGGCCTCAAGCGCCGCGGCCTCGTCCTCGCTACGGCCGTCATCTTCCCAGGTGCTTAGTGAGGTAGTTTTCTGATCGAGTTGGAAGCGGGCCTTGAGCCCGTCTTCGCCCCAGCGCGCCGCATTCAGATACGCCCCGACCATCTCCACGATCGCAGCTTTGATCTCCGCTTCGGAGCGTTGCGCGCCGCCAATCATCCAAACCCGCTGAGCACGAGTCAGAATTGTTTCGCGCGATGTCAGATAACCGTCGGTAAGCGCAAGCGCAGTGCGCATTGTCGCGTAGAGTTGTTTGCCGTCGCGCGTGCCTTCCTGGATGCAGACGCTGAGCAGCGCTTCTTGAATGCCCGAAAGTGCGGCGAAATCCTCGACGAGAAGGACAAGTTCCTTACCCTCTTCGAACAAGGTTTCTCGCACGCCGAGGATGATGTCCTGAAGCGTCAAGCCGCCACTGCTTTGCTCTAGATGGAAGACATGGCTGATCGCACGATCGACCACTGAGTTCAGAAGTTTGGCGATCGGCTCGCGCCTCGCCGCATCTGCCACCGCGATCTGCGACAAATAGTAGCTGCGAACTGGGAGTGCTGCCGCGCCGATATCCACGGTCTCCGGGACTAGAAGATCGTCGCCGGAAAATTGGGTATCGGTCTCTCCGCCGACGCTTTCCTCATCGCGCCCCTTGATGGCGCGACTGATTATGCGGCTGAAAACAGCGCTCGCATAGTGATCGTGGAGCACGGCGTCGCGGAACAGCTTGGGAAGCTGCTCGGCATGTCCAATCAGCGGCCGGAGTTCCGCGCCACGGCTCTGGTCTTGCACGACTTGCGCGCGCATTTCCTTCGCCCGTTCGAGCAGAGCATTCTGCAGTTCTGCGACGAAGCGGATGATGACCTGGTCGGTATCGACCTCAGCGACCGCCCTGTTCAATTCCTCACGGGGCTTGGCATAGCGTGGGTTGTTGGCTAGCGGCGCGAGGATAAGTTCGACAACCTTACGAAGGCTGGCACTTTTAGGCACCCGAATAACGAGCAGGTTCTGATAGCGTTTGGAGCGCTGAAGCTGCGCGTCGAGCCATCGGATGATGTGCGACTTGCCGACGCCGGAAGGCCCGGTAATGGGGCACAATATGTAGCCGGCCGGGACGTCGTCACTGAGGAAGGCATCTACCAACTGCTTTTCAGTGGCCACGGACTCGCGATTGGTTACAGCGGCGCGTGCAATAAGCTGGGTGGGCTGGTGGACGGCCAAGAGCACCGAGACATCTGCGGTCTCAGCCTCATTCTTGATGCAGGCGTTCACTTCGCGTGCTTGCGGCCAATAGGCTTCGAGCATTACCGCGCTTTCCTCGTCATGATGATGTGGCTGAAGTCGCGCCACCGTCTGCCGCCCCGACCTACAAGCGAGGCGCCATCACCGGCGTCACTGCGCTGCTCAAGCTGGACTGTTCCCTCGCGATCCAGGCGCTGAAGCGCACGCGATAGCGAGGTCGACAGACTTCCGGGATCGGGCTTGGGCCAAGCCGATTCCTTCAACGCAGCTTCGACATCGCGGCGATACTTCCCGCCGTCGAGCACTGGAAGCGCATTTGCGGCGCGTTCGAGGAACTCTCTTGCTAGCAAGTTTGTCGCGCTCCCGAAGATGTCGGGAAGCGCGTCGCGTAGTGCTTCGGTCGGGTCGACGTCCCAGGTGGTCGTATCTCGCGCAAACCCCAAATAAGGCATCCAAGCACGCAGCCCATTCCAACGCGTGTCGTTCTGCACGACGGTGGTGCCATCGGAATCCATCAGTTGGCGCTTGAGCAAGCCCTCCCAACCTTTGGTCGTCGAAGGGAGCGTGTAGACGTCCTGCGCCAGCATCCAGGCAGTGCCTTTCGAGAAGTCCGCGCTCCTTGCGCCTTCCGCATCCCAGAATCTCGCATTGTTATCCGCACGCAGCGCGATCGTTCGCGCGACCCCGGGCAGCCGCGCTTCCGCTACATCGGGTTTGCTGCCCAGCACGCTCCTATAAGGCTCGGCGATTGAGAACGACTCCTTACCGGCCTGAAACAAACCAAGGTCGCTCCACCGCGTCAGCGTACGGTTGAGATGACTCGCATCCACAGCACTCACCGCGCTACCGCAGGCAAGGAGCAATTGGTCCTGGTCGCGAGGCGTGAAGCGGACCGCAGCACGCACGAGAACAATCAGGACATTGTAGAGCCCGTCGCTCGGTCGGTTGAGTATCGTCACGATCGAGCTCCGCGCAAAAACTGCTCAAGGGTCAGGACATTGGTTCCAGTGTCGCCGAGACGCCGCAAGGGATGCGAGGGGTCCGGGGCCATACGAGACGCAAGGATTACATGGACCGGCCGACGAAGCTCGAGCAGCGCACGATCAATTTGCACACTGTCGAATAGGGTGACGCGCGGCAACTGATACGTTGAAGGACGTCGGATTTCCTCCTCTAGGTTCTGCAAAAACAGCGTAGCATCGGGCGCTCGCTTGTGAAGCGAGGCCAGCCTTGGCTCGCGGAGGCGATAAGCCAGCGAGACGCAARGTTCGCGAATGCCAAAGGTAGAAACGAGATTGTCTAGCGCTAAGTAGGTGCTGCGATCATCGAGGTCGCCCGCCGCGAGAATGAGGATTGGTACGTCCAAATCGAGTTGGGGGAAGCGATTTGTCCAGGCCGAACGATCGCACAAACCCACGCCCTCTATGCCAAGCGCGACTGGCTCCGAGTAGGAATGCGTAGGGCCACCTTCCAGCCGGTCGACCGGGCATCCGCCACAGGCTCGCGAGACGATGACGGTGCGTCCAGGTGTGTGGTTACGGTAGAGACGGTCGAGCAACACAGAGAACTCGACCGAACCAGATAAGAGTTCGCGCAGGAGCTTTTGGCTGGAGTTGGACGCTTTGAATGCGCGGGTTCGTTCGGCACCAAGGCTTTGGGAGAAAATTTGCTTGTCACGGTGACCAAGTTGGCTGAGTTGGACTACGGTGTGCCGAAAGTAGTCCGCCCAATCCTCCTCGTTTGAGGCGTCGAAACTGCCACCAGCGGCGCTTTCGAGTTCGGCGAAGCGCGTCGGCGATTGCGATTCAAGCTGCAGCATTTTTGCACGCGCCATCATAATCAGTGTGCGCATGTTCCACGCTTGATTGTAATCGGATTCCTGCCGCAGTCGTTCGGGCACGGTGGCCAAATCGATTTCGCGCAGGAGGCCGACCTCGTCCAGCTTCGTGCTGCGGTCGAACATCGCCGCCCAGCGTTCAAACGCCAAATCGTCACTGATGAGCGAGGGTGCGGCAATGTCCTTCGCAACCTCAATGTCACCCTCGGCATAGATCAGGAACGACGCCGAGCGGCAGCCGTCGCGACCGCCTCGCCCAACTTCTTGGTAGAAGCGATCGAGCGTCTCGGGCACCGCGGCGTGGAGAATAGTGCGCACGTCGCGCTTATCGATACCAACGCCGAAGGCGGAGGTCGCAACGATGCCGTCGAGTTCATTCTTTGCCCAGGCGTTAATCACGGCTACGCGCTGGTGATGCGGCGTCTCACCATGAAAGGCGGCGATCCGACTATAGCCCTGTTCCTTCAGAACCCTGAGCCAGTCCCGCGCATCGTCTCTCTTAGTGACGTAGAGGATGAACGGCCGTGGCGCGTGGCGAAGTGCCTCGAGTACCTTGGCTTGCTTGCGTTCCGGGTGGTCCTCCTGATGCACCCAATACTGAGGTTCTGGGCGCAGAAGGATGGAAGCTACCATTTGCACAGTCCGGGCCGGACCAAAGAGCGCATCGATCGTCTCGATCGTGTCGGGTGCAAGCGTTGCCGACATCAGGACCGTTCGGAACTTTGTGGTAGGTGTTGCCGCAAGCAAGCCGCGCCGAACCCCGGCTAGCATCTGGAAGGCTGGTCGGAAGCCGTCACCCCATTGGCTTACCAAATGCGCYTCATCGATGACGAAATAAGCAAGCAGATTGAATCGCGCCGCCTCGWAGAGCGCAGGCAATAACGCGCCCACCACCGCTTCCGGGGAACAGTAAAGTACACCCTGACGGCCCGCGCGGATCGCGGCTTTAATATTGCTACGGGACTCGGGTGAGAGACCGGAGTGCCATGCAAGTTCAGGGATGGGTTGCCCCGGAAAGCGCCTTTCCAGCAGGTCCGCCATCTGACGGGCTTGATCGAGAACCAGGGCCGTCGTTGGCACGATGCAAAGTGTCAGACCAGCCTCGAGACCACGTGCGAGCACTGGAGCCTGGGCCACTAAGCTTTTGCCAGATCCTGTCGGTAGTCCGACGATCAAGGTCTCCCCTCGCGGCAATAGCAGCGCGCTACGCACTGCCTCGCGCTGCCCTGGCGACACGAAATGAGTGAAGCCGCTGGCCTCGCCTAGGAACGGATCGATCGGTCGTTCCCAGTTGCTGCGCACATTGCTCTCAGCAAACACATCCTCGAACACCGGTTGGTCCGACGGCGGAAGCCAATTAGGTTTCCAGGGTCGCGCATCGATTAGGCCGAAGCCGTCCTTCTCGCTGTGTAAGCGAATTCCATAGCTCGCCCAATCAGCGGACTTGGGCCAACCGGGAGCCAGCGGCACGCGCAAATGTGCAACACCGTTCGATCGCAGAGACTCGCGACGCAGCACATGGCGAAGCAGCGGTGCGAGATCTGCGCTGCCGATGAGGCGGCCCACCGTCTGGGATCGGCGCAGGATCTGGCAGATGCGATCGAACACACCATCGTTGCCGCCGGCGGGCAACGCGTAGTCCTGCCAATCGGTCAGGACGTCGTGAAGCGATGAGAAGTCAAGCGAGTGGCTCACACGCCCCCCATTACGCGCTCGGTCGCCGTAACATTCCCGGTCAGGAATATGGCACCGATAGTTTCGAGGCGGACCTCGGGTCGCACGATACCTTGCCGCATGGCGGCGGCGAGCGCACGCTCGAGGCTGAGTTGACCAGCGCCGCTCGTCGGGTCCCGCCTCAGTCGCACTTCCAACTGGCTGAGGCGGCCATAGTCAGCTTCCGCGGCCTCTGCGTCTGCCACCCGCAGTCGAGCGACGAAATCGGGGTCACTGCGCAGTCGATACTCGGCTTCGCGGCGCCCTTTGAAGCACAACTCCTCCCAATGGGCGACCTCGTCGATCCCGAGGGCCTTCACACGCTGCCACCGCCGTGCGTTGATATTGATATCTCGATAGCTGCTCTTTGTTGATTTGTGTGCCCGGTATGGGCGCTCAAGGGCCGCCTTCAGTTCACTCTGCGAAACAGGTGTCAACGAAGCGTCGAGCCAAATTGTCGAGAATAACGGCGCGAGCACGAGATCGCCGCGGCGTCGAAGGGCGGCTCGAGCCGCAACGGAGCCTCCCCCAAGCATTTCGAGGGCCTGGTATGCTTCGCTCAGATTGACTTCGACCAAAAAGTCGAAGCGAAGGAAGACATCGGCAGCCTGACCTGCTGAATAGTTCACGTCCTCGCGCCACATGGCGAAGGAGCGACCCCGGTCATCAGCGCTGGTGATCGCGCCGACCCCCGTCAGAAACGGCTCGCCATAGCGCAGCAATCGAACTTTGGATTCGCGCCCGCGTCGGCTCAAAACGGTGCGTCGCTGGAAGCTATAGGGAACCGTTTTGATCACCCGGCCAAACGTCGGATCAGACTGCAGATCGAGCGCGCTGGCACACTCCGCCATGAACACCGGCAACGGCAGTAGCGTGTGGCTCCGATCGGTTGAATAACGATAGCGAAACGGCGCCGCTCGCTGATCACCGTCCCTCGCCTCACCAATTTGGAGACGAGCAAACATTAGCGTCTGCTCGAGCCAAAGGGTCGTATCGTCAGCGATTAGCCGCCAGTCGTCATCGACGATGCACAATCGTTCGACTAAGTCCGTGGGGGGCGTCCCGAGCGCATCCAGCGCATCCTGTTGATCGATCGCCTTGATCTCTTGTTCAATCCGGCCTTCGTCGCCGCCATGAACTTGCGTCAAGGCCTCAAGCGCTGCGGGTCCATCTCCGAAGAGGGCAGGCGGCAGTTCGCGGACCGTCTGATTAATCAGATATTGCAGGCTTGCGACCGATCGATCGAAGATCTTGAGCGCTTCATCGAGATAGCGCGTCCACGCGATCTCGAGCGGATCATCCTCGCAAACTAGGAGGATCGAGCGCACCGAATCGCCTGAACCATACCGATCGACGCGACCAAGGCGTTGCTCGATACGATTTGGGTTCAGCGGCGTGTCATAGTGGACGACGATCTTGCGACCACCCTGGAGATTGAGCCCCTCCTCGGCGCGACGGTCGCAGACGAGAACGCAGCGTGCGGGATCCTCGTTGAACCGCATCCAACGATCGTCCTGCGGGTCATGACGGTCGATCGGGCACTCGAGCGCGGAACGCAAATGCTCAACAAGCGCATCAGCCGTTTTCGCATCGGTGCAGAAAACAACGCACTTACCCCGCTGAGCTATCGCAGACTCTAGCACCTCGATGAGCGCCGTGGCGCGGTCTTTAAAATGGCCGGGCCGCGCTAGTAATCTCGGAATGTCGGCGAACGTTTCCCCATCTCCGACCATTTCGGCGCGCCGGGCGAGAAAGCCGACCATGCCCGCACCAGATGCAGGATATTGCGAGGCGCGATCGAGGACTTGCCAGAAGGCGCTGTGTCTGCGCCTTAGCGGGTCAGCCTCGGTAGCCAGATGTGCGGTTGCTTCGGCGAACTTCCAGTCGTCGATCGTGGTTGTGAGCGCGCGTCGGTCGGCGCTTGTGTAGCGACGGATGATCGCGCCGGCGCGGTCCGGGGTTAGTCCAGAGACACTTCGGCGCCTGTGTCGCAGAATCCGGCGATGCAGACGGTAAACTTCGCTCAGATGCGCACGCGTGCGGCCGACCGCCTCGATTAGCGTCGTTCATTATGGAGTACTGGCGTCGCCGAGAGGAGAAGGACGCGTTCGATCGCCGGCGCAGCGGCAGCGATCACCTGATAAGACTCGCCATCGGCCTCTCGGTCGATCAAATGATGCGCTTCATCGATCACGAGCATATTGGCTCGGGCGAGCAAGGCGCTGGCGGCGCCGATGTCGCCGGCGGGGATGATGTAAATACCTTTATCAAGCAGGTGTTCGAGCAAGAACTTCTTGGTCAGTTCATCGCGCCATTGGAGTACCAGAGCGTCGGGCACGATGACAACGATCGTAACATCATCTCCACAATCGAGAACGCATTGCCGGATCAGGATCCCAGCCTCGATCGTCTTCCCTAGGCCGACCTCATCCGCGAGAAGGTAGCGCTGAATCGGATCCTGCAGGATGCGCCGAACCACTTCGATCTGATGACTTTCAAGTTCAACTGCGGACGACAATAATGCTGACATTCCGAGAGAGGCGGCCCGCTGCGCGACCTGACTGCGCGTAAATGCGCTGCGTCCGTCCGAGAAGCGCGGGCTCTCGTTGATTTGGTTCGCTAGAAACGTGGTTGGATCGAGGATCGGCTTCGCCCAGCGGACAAAGACATCAATGACCTTCAGGTACCGGGTTGACTGGTTGGGAAATTGAACAAGCTGTGTGTCGCCATGGTCATCGAGAAGACGACCAATCTCCCATGCGCCGATGGCGGAATTGAAATGGTAGATTCGAGTTTGCTCAGGAATCGTCGTAACAACGATCTCTTTGGCTGGCAGTTCCACGACGAATGGCGGATTAGTGGGCACGTCGAAATATTCGACCGTACACAGATCGCCACGCCGGCTAGTCTGCTTCCCAATCCCGAAAGACGCKGGCTCACCCGCAAGCGCTCTTACAAACACCTTCCACCCGAATCAGGACTTCGCCTGTATCGAAGTCTTCGGAAAGGTGGCCGCTATTTTTGCCGATGTCCAACCCCATTGAAGCTTTTCCACCCGGTCGCTCGCAGTTCACATGCGGGGCACGTCCCGCAGCCATAGCCCCAGTCGTGACGTTCGCCGCGTTCGCCGCGATAGCAGGTGTGAGTGTCCTCGACGATAAGGTCGACGAGCCCCCGTCCCCCGAGCGCTTCGGCGAGCGCCCAAGTCTCAGCCTTGCCGAGCCACATCAGCGGCGTCTCGAGCACGAAGCGGCGGTCCATGCCGAGATTGAGCGCGACCTGCAGCGCCTTGATCGTGTCGTCGCGGCAGTCCGGATAACCCGAAAAATCGGTCTCGCACATACCGCCCACGATGTGGCGAAGCCCGCGCCGCCACGCGAGCGCTGCGGCAAAAGTGAGGAAGACGATGTTGCGGCCGGGCACGAAGGTGTTTGGCAGGCCGCCCGCCTCCACCTCGATCTCAACCTCGCGAGTGAGCGCGGTGTCGGAGACTTCGCCGAGAGCCGCGATCGCGAGCGTGTGATCCTCACCGAGGCGCGTGGCCCAAAGCGGGTTCAACGCCTTCAATCCCTCGCGCAGCGTCTTCCGCTGCTCAAGCTCGACCCGATGCCGCTGACCGTAGTCGAAACCGAGCGTCTCAACGTGCTCGAAGCGGTCGAGTGCCCAGGCGAGACAGGTCGCAGAATCCTGACCGCCCGAGAATAGAATGAGGGAGCCTTCGCTCGAAACCGCGCTCATGCCCCGTCGAACTCCGACCCGCAGAGCGGCGTCTCGAAGACCTTGAGTTGCGCAAGCTGTGGCAAGTCGGGCTTTACTTTGGCCCAGGTCCCCATCGAGATCAGCTCGGCGGTCGGGTTTTCGAGGCCCTCGACGCCGTTGAGCGTATGATGGTCGAGCCGCTTCAGCACCGGCCCGAAAACCGCCTCGACGTCTAAGAGGTCAACCACTAAGCCGGTCGCAGGATCGACCGGGCCGTCAACCGTCAACTCCACTCGATAGGAATGGCCATGCATCTGGTGGCAACGACGGGTCGGCGGTACGTTGGGCAGCCGATGCGCGGCCTCGAAGTTGAAGTCCTGAACGATTCTCATGGGTGGGGCCTCATTAAGGTATACCGATCATTTTGTGCGTCTGCACGCTAAGTCGCCAGCGCGGATGGGCGAGACAATACGCTATCGCCGCCTGAACATTAGCCTGCCGCGCCGGCCCGTCCATGGGCTGCAGGAAGAAATGGCGGAAGGCGAGGCCCTCGAAGACCGCCGGGTCGAGCCCCTCCTGCGGATAAACGAGCTTCAGTTCGTCGCCGCCGTCGAGCGCGATCGGCGCGCCAGCCTTTGGGCTGACGCAGAGCCAGTCGACACCCTCCGGACGCGCCTGCGTCCCGTTAGTCTCGACCGCGCATTCAAAGCCGCGGGCGCGGGCCGCAGCGGTTAGATCGGCGTCGAGTTGGAGTAGCGGCTCGCCGCCGGTGAAGACTACATAGCGCAGACAGGGCGCGTCGCCCCAGGCGCGCTCGATCCTGTCCGCGAGTTCCTCAGCGGTGTTGAACCGACCGCCGCCAACGCCGTCCATCCCGACAAAATCCGTGTCGCAGAAGCTGCAGACCGCGCCGGCGCGATCCACCTCGCGGCCCGACCAGAGGTTACAACCGGCAAAGCGGCAGAAGACTGCGGCGCGCCCACTCTGCGCGCCTTCGCCCTGGAGGGTTTTGAAGATCTCCTTAACCGCGTAACTCATGCCGACCCCGCGCTGGGCTCGAACAGAGGTGCAGGCGCGGCCCTACGACGTTGGCGCTGATCGATCTTCACCAACCCCACGAGATGATGTTTGAGAAGAGCGACGTCGCGGTTGACGTTCTGAATGGAGTTCCAGCGCCGCACCTCACCGCTGAAATTCCATTCGCCGCTGGTCCACGCTGTCGTATCTTTGAGGCACTCGAGCCCCTCGCGAAATTCCTCGACGCTCCGCGCCTTGGCGCGCTGGGCGAGCACTTCCATAACATCGCCCATCGCTTGGATGCCGGCGCCGTGGAGCAAGCGCGAGGTCGAGGGATTCTGACCATGCCAGGCATCAGGGAAGATCTTCTTTACCGCCTCGAAGAAATTCGAGACTAGACGTACGCAAGACTTGATGCCCACGGGGCCATGGATAAGTTCGCGCAGCACGCCGTTGGTCAGCGACTCCATGATGACCTTCTGCATCACGGTGTCGGCGATCATGCCCTCGGGCGCGGTATGTTGCTTGATGTAGCCCTTGAGCGCGGTGTTCTCGTAATTGAGGCGCGCCGTGATGTCGGCAGCTGTCGAACGGCGGCTCAGCCGCGGCGGCAAGTCATCGACCGTAGGCAGCAACTCGTAGATGAGCGACTTGGGCAGCGGCTTGGAGTTGTTGATGAGTACGAACTGCCGACGTAATTCGTCTCTGTCGCGGCAGATCAGCGCCGATACGAACACCTGAAAATCACGGTCAACCTCGGCAAGCGCCGACAAGCGTTGCTGGCCGTCCACGACCAGTCCGGGGGCGCCGCCCGTCATGTCGATGGCAAGGCGGGCAATGCCGCCCTCGAGTTGCTCGACCGAGACCCGGTCGGTGAAGGCGACGACGATCGGATTGGGAAGCACCGCATTGGGCTTTTCGAGATAGTCGCGGATCTCACGAATGTGCGCTGCGACCTGCGGCCGCTGGAATCCGCTGAGTTCGCCTTGCGCGTCGCGGCCTATCCGATCGATCGTCGCAAAGCGAAGTACATCGGCGGCCTTGGTCGCGAAGCTGAGCACTACATGCTCATGGCTCTGCCGCGCGCAAACGGCGTTGAAGATCATGGGTTCAGATAACGGCACGCTTCAAATCCAGTCGTTCGATATGGTTCTTGTAGATCGCGAGGTTGTGGATCCCGCGGCGCTTGTTGCGGTTGCTCCCGCGAAAGATGATGACCTCGACCGAGGCATCGCAGCAGATCGCGCACGCGCATTTCTTCCATGGCCTGGCGGCAAGTGTGGCGCGGTAGCGCTCTTTAAGCCGCGCGAGCGTAATGCTGTCGCCGCAGTCCTCATAGGGGCGCTCCTCAAACAAGGGCGCGCTGTATACCAAAACATTGTGGAGCGTCTCTTCGAGGTCGGCCTCGCCGCGGTCGAAGGCGCGCAGCGACGCAAGGGCAAGCGCTTCCATCCGAACCAAATCCTCGGCTCGGAACATGCCTTTCTTCACGCTACGCTGAAGCTTGGGATTCTCGATCGCCTGGGGGACACGGATCGAGGTGTAGTATCGCAGGCTGAGGCCGTCGCCGGGCAAGTAGTAATTCTGCTTGGCGTCCTTGAACGCACGGATCAACGGTGAGGTGGTGTCGAAGCTCGCAATGTCATAACTGTGAAAGCTGTCGATATCGTCGGCCTTGGCAAAGCCGAGGATATGAAGCTGGGTCCTCGCCGGCACCGCTTCGCGAATGGCTTCCAAGCAGAGCTTGATCTCGGGTGATTTCAGCGGGACCATGCCGCCAAGCGCGAGATAGTCATAGCCCATCGCGACGAGTTGTCTTGCGGCCTCAGCCATGCTCCCCGGCGACCAGCCTTGCACAACACCCAAGGGGGTGAACTTCGCGCCCATCGCCAGAGCCTCGCGGCGAAAGCCATTGGCATTTTCGAGCGTGATATCGAAGCGGTGGCGTGCATCCTGCGTCCCCCCTTCCATACCACTCAGGCCGGAATCGAAATCGAAGATGATGTGGTCGACCGAGCAGCCATGGGTGAAGCCGCATTCATCATAGAATTCGGCCATTTCCGCAGGCGTGTAGGGCGGACGCTCCTCCTGAACATAGGTGAACGCACCACAGTCGCCGAATATGTCGAGATGCGCGAACTCAGGCTTGTCGAGTCGCAGGAACTTGCGGACCCCAACGAGCCCGAACCGGCGCGCCTGGCTTGCGGTATATTTGCCCTTCACCCGGTGGTCGCCCACGATTCCGCGCGAGACAAGCATGCCATCATAAGGCGCGTACCCCAGGATCTCGTGGGGATAGGCGTCGTCCCAATAGGGCTGGCGGTCGGCCGGGCTGCGATCAGCGATGAAGTCGAACGCTGGGTCCACATAGTCGAGGCTGTCGGCGAAGATGAACTTCATGACGCCGCCCTCGCTAGGTCTCGCTCGAGATGCAACAGATGGTCGGTCAGCTTGGTGATATGCTGCGAGGTGGATTGGATGGCGTTCCATTCGAGCCCGAGGCCCTCCCAGTTACCGCTGGTCCAACGACAGTGCGGCGCCAAGCGGCGGAGCATCTCGCGCACCGCCGCGCCTTTGTCGGCGGCGGCGTCCGCCCGCAGCATCAGCGTATCCATGAGCGCGCCCATCGCACGGATGCCGGCCGAGTGCATGAGTCGGCTTTCGGTCGGGGCGCGTCCCCAGGCGTCGGGAAAGATGTCCCTGACTGCGCCCCAATAGAGAATGAGTGCGTCGTACATCGCTTCGGTGTCGTTACCCGATCCATTCTGTCTGAACTGACCGAGTGCACCTGCCGCGGTCTTGAGGCTCGCCTTCATCGTCTCGATGAGCGCGGTATCGGTCACGATTCCGGCGCGATCGGATTCGCGTTTGATGAAGCCGTGGAAGGGAGAGTTGGGATCAGTGTTAAGCGCCTCGCAAAGCGCGCTAGGTAGCTGTTTCGCGGCCAGATCGCGCGGCAAAAGGACACTCACCTCGGGCAACAGTTCGTTGATGAGCGCAGTCGGAAGCGGCCTCACCTTGTTGACGAGGATGAATYGCTCGCGCTGGGTCGAAAGCGCGTCCGACACGAACCCGATCACCGGCACCGCGATCGTCGGGTCCTTGGCGGCGCCTAGTGCCAGCGAGCGTTGCTGCCCGTCGACGATCCAGGCGGCTCGGCGCCCTTCAGGGTAGATCGGGATCGAGAGCGTGCCGGTTTCGCCCACCTCACACGCTTTGTCGGGCGCACGGCCGCGCGATCGTGCGAACTCGACCTCGGGCGATAGCGCCAGTATGATAGCATTGGGAAAGAGCACTGGTCCGCTGTCGAGGAAGGCGATGATCTCTTTCACATGGTCGCGGATCTCGCGGCGCTGGAAGCCTTTCAGTTCGTGGTCATCGCGCCGGATGCGGCTGATATCAGCAATGCGATTGATGTCGGCGCCATAGAGGAAGAAAGCGAAGATCCCGATCCCACCGCCCTGCTCTGCGCGAACCGCGCGGATCTTAAGAGTATCGCGTCCGGTCATGCCCGCTCCTCCCGGACCTGGCGGGCCAGCACCGCAAATCGCGATTGTTCGCACGCTATACCGAGATCGTCGCGAAACACCCGCAGCAGCTTTGACGAACTGCCGCCCGCAGCCTCCCAATGCGCGTGAATGAGCGCCAGCAAATCGTCATCGTCATGGCGCACGCGATCGATTTTGCTGGGCAACCGCCAATTGGCGATGGAGTCCGCCACCGCCGACCGGTCTTCGCGCGCCGAAGCCGACACGCCCAGCCTGACGAAATGCCGGAGCGCGCGCGACGCAAAATCACTGCGCGTACCGCGGATGTTGCTGTCCGGCCCATCGAGACGATCATCATAGGGCATGACGGAGGGCCGAAGCGCCTCGGCGATGCGTTCTTCGGGTGCGCGAGTGAAAATCCGTACCCGCTCCAACACAGCAACGGGCAACGCGATGAGTTCTGCAGCGAGCATGTCTAGATAAGCGTCCGACAGCGCCACGAGGATCGCGCCCGGTTGATCAGCGACCAACGCATCTAGCGCTTGCGCAAACGGTGACGTCGCGCGCAAAGCCGACCACCAAGTGTTCATACTGAATGGCCCGGTCACGCGCCCCCGCACGCTGTCGGCCGCGCCTGCTAGCACCGTGCACGCATAAGGGGGCACGGCTGTGCTCGCATTGATCAGACCGAGGCCCGCCGAGACGATGAGCATGCGCGCATCGAGCGCACGCGCAGCCGCAGCAGCCTCCTGGTAACCGCGTCCGCCATAAATATCTGACGCCGGAAAGCGCTCGGATTCGGCCTTAAGACGATGCCCCCAATCGGCGGCGAGTAGGGCGATACCGGCGTGCGGCAGCGAGGAAATGTGGAGACTATCCGAGACCGGTTTGCGCTTGCGATTGGTACAGTTAGTAATCACCAGTGTCACAAATTTATCTCCCGAGGCCCGCGGCGACCTTGGGCGCATAAAATACTAATTTGATTTGCCGCATTTGGCTACATTAAATGCGTATCGGACCATGAAGGGTTAGCCCCAATAAGTGCGCGAATCGGCAGGCCGAGCTGGGCTCCCAATGGCTGCTCGGGTTAAGGGACTTATGTGACACAAGGCAAGACCCCGGTCACCGAGAAGCTGCCATCCAACTTCGTGTACCGTCGCTCCTTTATGCACTCTCAACGGCGCTCGACGATCGCTTCTGTCCGGCGCTGGCCCGCTGACGAGGTGCATCTGGCTTGCCCCTGGAGAGGAGGGTTCGAAATTTCCCGCCCGGAACCAGTTCGACCCGACGCGTAGCCTAGGCGGAGGGATGGTCCGCCGAACGTGATCTGCAAGTATTTGAAATTACATTTGAAAATCCGATAAGATGTTCCGCATCCCAGCATTTGCCCCAACGCAGATGACATTCTGGGCCGATCGCGCCGCCTTTCGAACCTTCGGATAGCTAGCCCAGTTGGCGTATGTTCTGCTCGTACCAGGCCGCCAGATCGGCTCCCCAGGCGTCGGCGAGTTCGGCGGGCGTCAGGTCCTCCGGGATTCTCGGCCTGAGGGCCTCCATACCTCGGAGCCAGCGCTGCCGATACTTCTCCGGCAAAAGAATATTGTCCACGTCGATGGGCCGATCGTCCATCGCCCCGAGGAGATCCCGCATTCGGAGCGAACGCGGCCTCCGTCTGGTCTGCGTGTTCCGCTTACTCGCCAACTTCCTGAAGTGCACGAGGTCGCTGACCAGGCGGGCGTAGGCGGCAACGTTCTTGAGCCGCAACTGCGCGATCACCTCCGGGCCGTGTTCCGCCACGTCGGCGGCGACGAGTTCGATGACCGTAGAGCCGAGGCGATCCCGGGCGTTGAGCAGGTTCCTTCGCTGCATGGTGTGCTCTCCCGCGCCTGCGCGCGACGCGCGCGAACGGAGCACGATTTTAACAGGAACTCCCTGGCGCCGCCCCAGAAAAAATCGAATTTCAGCAGCTGGCGCCGACCAGTTTTGGCATCAATCACGCGGAGGTTTTTTACGGGTCCGCAGGCAACGCCGGCAGCCCAGAAGGTGCTCGCCACAACCTTCGCAACCCGCCTTCGGGCGGGGGCGCTTGGAAACCTTCAGGCCACCCGTGTGTCGCCGCCGCCGCCCCCTCCCCACCGGGGGGCTACCGACGGAATTGTCATCAATGTCTTCTCGCGGGCACGGATACAGAATTCTTCTTCTCTCTTTTTTAAAACCAACTCTATCGCGCCCCGCGCGCGTAAGAAGACAACGATGACAAACGTACGAGGCTGCCCCTAAGCCGGCGCTGATTTTCTTGCCCGACTGTAAGGTGAGCGCCGAAATTACTACGCTGAGGCGCCGCCCCCGCTGATAGCCGCCGTCACGGCCTTGCGTGCGGCCTCTTCGCGCTCCAGGTCCGCCGCAAAACGGTCGGCAAGACCGGGCGCCCTCACCCAGCGCGGGACGGGCCCATTGCGGTCGGTGCGCGTCAACCAGCCGCCGGTTTCGAACCTCTGCATGAGCTTGATCTGCTCGTCACGCGGCTTGCCCTGCAGCGCGCGGCAGTGGCGGGCCACGTCTCGCAGCACGATCTGGTCCTTTTGGCAGCGCAGGATGGCGGTCGCAATAGAGCGATGACGGTGTTTGGTACCCACGTCGAGCATCACATAGAACAGCTCCGCATGGGGGATGAAGAACCCTCGCATGATCGCGTCGACGCGTAATACCACCTCAAGCGGCACGCACTCTGCCGGTGTCGAAGCGCCCATTTCCCTAGAGTCGACGAAATGGAACAGAAGGGCGAGGCTCAACCACATTGGCCCCATCTTGTTGAGGCACTCCGCAAACTCTCGCGACGGCTGCTGCGCACGCGCCGCCAGCCGCATATCGTCGGCGAATTTCTTGTAGCGGTTCGAGCCCTCGGGCGTGAGCTTGTAGGGCGTGGCCACCGTGTGGCCAAAGGGGTCCTGTTGAAGAATGGGGGCGATGGCCGCCAGTGCGTCGCGCACCGGCTGTAGGATTACCTTCGCGTCGCCGGCGTAGTCGATATCCTCGTAGCTGCTTGCTTCGTGCATGAGTACCGGCAGGAAGCGCTGCAGGAGGCCGTCCGACGTCGGAAGCTTCATGTCGAGCAACCGGTCGGGCTGGACGGCGCCGAGGAAGCTGCCCGCGCAATGATCAAGGTGGACACTTGGTTTGGTGATGCGCTGACGATCGTAGGGCGAGCCGTCGCGCAGGTTGCAGTAAAAGGCGCGGTCAGCCCCGTCTGAACCGTTTGGACTGTAGCGCCCGAGCGAGCCCAGAAAACCCGACATCTCGTCTCGAAACATGGCGCAACCGCCAGGATTTGCGCCGAGGATTTCCACGTATTTCTCAGTCGTCACATCGCCAACGGCGCGTTGCCGCGGCGGCGCAATCTTCCTTATGGCTTCTGCTTCGGCTCGTTTTGCGTCGGCCTTCGTCATTTTCGCCATACTCAGGGCGATCGGGAGCCCTGCGGTAGCGACCTCATTGCTGTGCCGGGACCGATCCTGGGCGTCGAGGCTCGCCGGGAGGGCGCGGGCGGCACTGATGACCGCAGTCTTCATCGACGAAGGCGGTGCCACAAGGAGCACCCATAGGAGCAGCGGCACCGTCCAGTCCCGCGCATGCTGCTTGGGCGTAATACCTAGCCGCGTGTCGCAACAAGCCGCCAAACCGACCAGGTAGCCCACCGCGAAGGCGTCGGCGTCGGCTCCGCTCACCCGCGCGCTCACGGCGGCCGCTTCACGCACAGCTCGCGGTAGAAGAGAATGGTCAAGACGCGGCGCCGGCGGATCGCGCCACGGATCCCACACCTCATCATCCGCTGCGGCCGTGTCCTCAGATTGTGTTGGATCGCTGTTTGGCGGGTCGGACTGGTGGGCCTCGCCAAGCCTGGCAAGAACTGCCTCCCACAACTCGCTGACATCCAGCGGCGCGACGTAGGCAAACGCATCTCCATGGGCGCGCGAGTAGATCTTTATATCCGAGCCGTCGGTGTAGATGWTGGCGCAGTTCCGCGACTGATAATCGAGCCCCTCTACGGGATCGGCGCATTCGGTATCGTGAAAMGCCRCCGGGTTTTTTTGGATGTCCGCCACGGTGAAAGCACGGCCGTCGGGCCGCCAGAGCCTGTGATCGGGTGTCAGGGGCACGAACGACCATCTCCCGACGCTGCTGACCCCCATGGCAGTCACGCGGTCGTAGTCCGCCTCTGCCTTCTGTCGTGGTGTGCCTCGAGCCACCGCCGCCTTGACATGCTCGGCTCTGTACTTCGCCCGAACCTCGTCACGCTGAATGCGGAATTCCGGATTGTCGGCTGCACTTTGCCAGCGTCCGGCGAACAACGACGCAGGCGCGACTCGGTCGGCGAATTCGATGAGTTCAGCCGCCATCAAGATCCCGTTGCCGCCCAGGACCTTGGCTTTTCGCGGCAGCGTCTCGAGCCCGGGACCGACGACGGCGGCACCCTCGTACGACAAGCGCTCCGGCGAACCGACGGAGGCGTCGACGGGTCCACGCAAGAGGACGGAGCCGCTTTTCGAGAGTTGCAGCCGACCAGCCGAGTTTCCAGTGCCACAACACCAGGCCAGGCGCATCAGGGCCTCGAGGCACTCCTTGGATTTCGAAGGCTCGTCGACCAGGACGTACCCGTGCTCACCGCGCTTCAACGCTTTGCCGCTCGACGGGTCGATAACCGACGCGGAAGCGGACGGGCGGCTCAGAAAGGCAATGTTAGCGAAGGGCGGGAAAAGCTCGCGCAGCAACTCATAGAGCCCGTCAATGTCGTCGCCATCGAGCAGGAGCAGGCCAGGAACTTGGGGCCAGCCGAAGTGCGACAGCGCTCGGGGAATGGCGTCCGAGCCCGGGGCAAACCGCTCCTTCGTCGTAATGCGTCCCGTCGTGGTGCCGTTCGTTGGCACGCCAAGTCCGATAGCCTCCTGCGAGGAGAGCCCATCAATTGTTGAGCCGATCAGTACCAGCGCGCTGCGAGGGTCGCTCGCGTCGACGGAAACGACGCGATAGTTGCCCTGCGCGAACTGTGTTCCCGACACCTTCTCGACGCCGCCATCGGCTTGCAGCCGGTACTCCTTCGACAGCCTTCCCGGGGATACGAACACGGTGAAGGAGATCCGGGTGCCAGCGTTTCCCTTGCGCCGCGGGTTCATGGCGATCGCCGCGGGGTGGCCGATAGTTTGGGACGCCGCAGGCGAGCGATCCGTGGGGTGTACAATTGAAATATCATGAGGCCCTCCTCACAGGAGAGCCGCGCTAGGCGGGTTGCCGCGTCAGTGGTATCAATATAGCTGCCGAACTCATGATACCGCGCCGTCGCATTCCCCCTGCGGCGGCGTTCTTTACTTCCATGCGGGCTTCGAAGAGTTGTGAGCAGGGGCACCACCGACCCGTGCGATCAAGTCGTTAATGTCTTGAACGCACCAAACTGTTCGTCCCCCCAGCCTAACCGGCTTTGGGAACTCTCCCGCTCGGACGCCCGCCCACCAGCGGCTTGCGGAGACCGGGATGGGGCCGCCTGTTTTTCCAAGAATCTGATTAACCGTCACGAAACCGGTCGAGGGCCACTGGGCCCGCGGGAATAGCCCGACACTGTCAGGCCTGATGTTTGATCCGCTCGGCATTGCCCTGCTCCACATTGGACTGCGGTGCACGGTGACGCATTCTCGCGGCGATAAAATCAGCGATAAAATGGGCGGATCGCGGCCCGGATCGTCTTCTCTTGCGGTTGCTTTGCGAGCGGGTGCTTCAGCGAGAACCACTCGAGCAGCGCGCGGACCTCGTCTGTAAGCGATCCCTCGGTCTGGCCCCCGCCGCGGCGGCGCGTGAATTCTTCACGAAAGAGCTCGACGACGTTGGGCCTGCCTTTCTTGCCCGTCCGAATGCCGACGCTTGCGTGCTTCTTGACCACGCCGGCGAGCCAGTGTTGGAATTCGCTAACCTCTAGGAAGATCGGGCTCCTTCCGACGTTCGGTCCGGCGCTTATCATCGGATCGATGTGCGTTTCGAGCCCGGGGAAGAAACTTCGCCCTCTCCAGCATTCACGATCATAGATCTCGCCCCACTCTGATCCCGCAGGGTTGTACGCAAAGGCCCGCAGAGCCTGGGATCGAAGAGCCTCTCGTATTCTTTGCTCCACCCGCTCTCTCGCTTGATCCTCCATGATCACCGCTTGAGGGTCGGGGCCATACAGGCCCGGGGCGATGCGAACCTTGCCAAGGTCGCTCTCGGTTCTGATAGCCTGCGCCGTCTCCAGCCCCGCAAAGGCTATAGCAAATGCTCTTCCGAGCTCAATGTAGCCGTGCGGAATTGGAAAAGATTGCGTCATCGAACCGCTCCAAGCGGAACGGCGGGAGGCGATGCTATCGTTAGAAAACTCGCCCAGGCGTCCATCAGTTCCCGGCGCCGTTCGAGTAAGTCGCCTCGCCGATAGGCTGCTTCAATCCGGTTCAACACCGCGTGCGCTAGCGCCATCTCGCAGACCTCGTGGGAAAAGCTGGTGCGCTCCGATGCCCAGTCACGGAACGTCGAGCGGAAGCCGTGCACCGTCACGTCGTCGCGCTTCATCCGCCTCAAAAGCATCTCCATCGCCATGACACTGAGCGGCCGGCCAGCCTTCTGGCCGGGAAACACGAATGGGCTCAGTTCGCTTCGCAGCGCGGCCGCCCGTTCAAGAACCGCAATCGCGCTTCCGGACAGCGGAACACGATGCTCCCGGCTGGCCTTCATGCGCTCCCTTGGCACAATCCAGATCCGCCCGGCGACATCGATCTCATCCCAGGTCGCACCAAGGACCTCACCCGATCGGGCGGCAGTCAGGATGCAGAATTCAAGCGCCCAGGCGGCAACGGTATCGCGCTTGCGCACATCCGCGAGGAACGCCGGCGTTTCATCGATAGGCATCGCGGCATGATGGCCACGGCTCAGAACCTGCCGCTTTGGCAGGAGGTGATCGAGATGGCCGCGCCAGCGTGCCGGGTTCTCGCCTGACCGAAAGCCCTTGGCCTTCGCCGCGTCTAGCACCTTCTCGATGCGGCCCCGCAGGCGGCTCGCGGTCTCGGGCTTCTCGACCCAGATCGGCTGCAGCACCTTCAGCACGGCTGCAGTGTCGACCTTGTCGATGGGCGTCGCCCGGATTGCGGCCGCATAGGTGGTGAGCGTCATCAGCCATTGGGCGCGATGCTTGGCATTTTTCCAGGCTGGCGACAGGGCGGTGACGACGTCGTCGGCCATCGCGCCGAAGTTCGGAACAGCCCGCTCGAGGGAACGCTTCTCAAGCGGGTCCTCGCCCGCGGCCTGCGCCGCGCGGGCCTGCGCTGCTAGTTCTCGGGCCCGCGCCAGGGATACCCCCCGGGACGAGCCCAGGCCCATCTCACGCAGCCTGCCCGCCCGGCGAAACAGGTACACCCAACGCCGAGCACCCGACTTGTCGACGACGAGATAGAGGCCGCCCCCATCGGCGTGGCGACCGGGCTTCTCGATGGTCTCGACCTTGCGCGCCGACAATCGGTTTATCTGCCTCCCTGCCATCATCCTACCCCAATAATTACCCTAACAATGCGCGGCGATTGCGTTGGACAGCATAGGATAGGAAAGGGGAGGGATGTCAAAATAATTGTTATTTTTCAACGCAGTTCGAGACATATGTGGTGAGATAAGGATACAGGTATGGCGGACGCCCTGTCCGCCATTTCAAAACAGAACCGGCCACGTCGAGCGTGGTCGATTTTTGCGCCGGGTCCTGCGGCAAGGGGCCTGAGCAGATCCCCTTTCGATGCCATGATGCGCATCTGGCTTCCCGTAACCTCGACGCGTTGGGGCGGCGCCCCGAGGTGACCGCGGGATAATYGTCGCTGCGGGCTGCATTCGCGCTCTGGCCGGTTTTCGCGAATATGCGAACCAGCGAGGCATGACGACCTTCTGCCCTGAACGTTCCAGCGGGGTCCGCACGCGGTCGGCGCCGGCTCTCGCCTGATCCCGGATCGCCTCGGGGTGGGTGATGTGGCCCTTCAGCGCCGGACCGTCCCGAAAGGCTCCACCCGCTTCACCGGGGCGGCTCGCTACCGTGAATGACGCCAATATGCCGCAGCGAGACGGCAGCGAGGATGGCGAGGAGTGAAACGCTCACGGCACTGAACATGGCCGCGGTGCTGAACCCTGCTATGAACGCAGCCTGCGCCTCTTCCATCAGGCCGACAGGCAGCTGCGACGCAACCGAGGATGCCGCCCACAAGCTGTCTCCAACGGCCTCTTGCGCTTGATGACCGAGATGATCAGGCATGCGGTCGAGCATGGCTCGGCGATAGATGGCGGTGGCGAGGCTGCCAAGCACTGCAATGCCGAGCGATACGCCGAGGTCCTGCACCGTCTCGGACATCGCCGATGCCGAGCCTGCCTTGTCGGCGGGGGCCGATCCAACCACGAGGTCCGTACCCAGCGCAGCGATCGTGCCAAGCCCGAGATAGGCCAACGAGAAGCCGGCGACGACAATGGCCACGCCGGACGCGCTGTTATCCAGTTGGGTCAGCAGCAGATAGCCCGCCACCGACAACCCCAGCGCTCCGGCCACCACGAAGCCGGGGCGAATGCGCCGGGCAATCAGCGGTGCTGTGACGCCGGCCGCGACCATGGCAAGCGCGGGCGGCCCCATCCAGAGACCCGCGACAAGTGGAGAAAATCCGGCCACGAGCTGCAGATATTGCGTGACCAGCAGCATCGTGCCGCCGACCGCGACGAGGCCAAAGAGGAGCACGATCAACGCCACGCTGAAAGCTCTGTTGGCAAACAGCGACATGTCGAGCAGCGGGTCGGCGAGGCGCTGCTGCCGGCGCACGAACAGCGTGGCGAAGGCAAGTCCCACCGCAATGGCGCCGACCGGATGAAGTCCGAAGCCATCCTTGGCGACCTGCTTGATGCCATAGACCGAAGGCAGCATGGCGGCGAGCGAAAGGCCGACGCTCGCAAGGTCCAGCCTGCCGACATGTGATGCGCGATACTCGGGCAGAAGGACAGGCGCCAGCAAAAGCAGCAGGCCGACAACGGGCACGGCTATGAGAAAGGCTGCACCCCACCAGAAATGCTCCAGCAGTACGCCGCCCACGACCGGTCCAAGCGCCATGCCGAGCGCGAACATGGTCGTCCAAATTCCAAAGCCAAGAGCGCGCTGCCTTGGATCGGCGAACATGTTCGTGATGAGCGCCAGCGTCGACGGCATCAGCGTTGCGGCGGCTACTCCGAGCACTGCCCGGGCCGCGATCAGCATCACGGCACTTGTGGAGAAGGCGGCGAGCGCCGAGGCGACGGCGAAGGCAGCCGCCCCCATCATCAGAAGCTTGCGGCGGCCGATACGATCGCCGAGCGTCCCCATGGTGATCAGGAAACCCGCGATCATGAAGCCGTAGGCATCCATGATCCAGAGCGCTTGCACGCTGCTCGGTTGCAGATCGGCGGCAAGTGCCGGAAGCGCCAGGTGAAGCAGCGTCAGGTCCAGACCGAGCAGGATCGTCGGCAAGGCCAAAAGCGCCAGCCCGAGCCATTCGCGTGCCCCAGCTGTTCCAGGCGGTGAGGCGGTGCCTTCTGTCGTCGTTCTGGAAAGGGGAAGATCGGGTTCGTCCTGAGAAGTCATGCTGCCTCCTTGTCGCGGCGGGACTTTCGAGGCACGGTCATCCTGTTACAATATAAGAAATTATCCTGTTACTAGAGGTAATGGTCTTGTCCGGTCGTACCTTTGCGCGCACGCGAACCGACCTCTCGGGTTTCCTGATGCGTCGCAGAAAGAAGCTCACGCCAGTCGATGCGGGCCTGCCCTCAACCGGCCAGCGTCGCACGCCGGGGCTCCGGCGAGAGGAGCTGGCGGCACTCGCGGGCGTCGGCCTGACCTGGTACACATGGTTTGAGCAGGGTCGAGACATCCAGGTCTCGGAAGGCTTTCTGCTCAAGGTGGCGAAAGCCCTGAAACTGGACGATGCCGAGTGCAGCCATCTGTTCCTGCTGGCGCACAGACGACCTCCGCCACCTGAAGCCTATCAATGGCCATCCGTCAGCCCGCTCATCCAGAATTTGCTGGATGATCTCGTGACGCGACCCGCCTATGTCGCCAACTTGCGTTGGGATGTCGTTGCCTGGAATGCGACCGCGAACGATGTATTCGGCTTCGCAGATCGCGAGCAACGGGACCGCAATGTCATGCGCCTGGTCTTTGCCGATCCGGCGTTCCGCCAACGCCTTCCCCAGTGGTGCGAGGAAGCGCCGAAGCTTCTCGCGCAATTTCGCGGTGATCTGGCCGCGGTTCCAGACGATCCGGCGATGTTGGCGCTGGTGGATGAGCTGAAGACGCTGTCCCCGGATTTCCGCCGATGGCTCGAGCAACCGAGCTTGGAGAGCTACGCTCGGGGCATCGGGGCCATCCTGGATTCAGACGGCACCGAGCTCGGCTTCCTGCACGAGATGCTGACTGTAGACGAGTACCGGCACCTCAAGATGGTCGTCTATTTCCGGCAGTAGGAAATGGCTTCACATCATCGCTTCATCGATCAGCAGCTGGGCGCCTGCCGGCTGGTCGAAGAGGTGAGGAGCGAGGGACGACACCGCTCATCTGAGGCGGGTCTTTTGTGGCGTTCTTCCGCGTCTTCGAACGCAGAAAGCCCGCAGCGTTTATCGCGGCGGGCTTGAGTTGTTTTTGGGATGTTTGGTTGCGGGGGCCAGATTTGAACTGACGACCTTCAGGTTATGAGCCTGACGAGCTACCGGGCTGCTCCACCCCGCGGTA